>NZ_JBFTIZ010000108.1:0-24898 GCF_056395165.1 Pedobacter sp. 10L46_2 | reverse complement strand
ATTCTTGAGAACTTAATTTCTAAAAATAGATTTTTCCTAATTCCTGCTACATTATATTTTTTTTCTCTTTTCGTCCTTGGGATTAAACAAATTAAAGTATGGCAAGACAGTAGCTCGCTAAAATACGAACTAAGACAGATGATTATGGAAAGAGAAAATGAAAACACTAATGGATCGCAAAATGAAAAGTAAAAGAAATAAACTCCTTCTTGGTGCTTTTCTATCAATCATTGTTTTAAACCAATTTGTCTTTACACTTAATTACCAGATAAATAATATCACACTAAGTAGTTTTTACAAAGCTCAAATGGAGGGAGTCCAATCAAAAAAGGTAGATACAGGAGCGAATAAAGTCTTAAAGTTACCAATTAACACTCATTAGGTAACTAAAGGAGATTAATAAATAATTCGATAACAAGTGTGCACAAAAAAGAAAACATGAAAAAGACCAAAACCAAATTTATTTATTTATCAATATTTTTACTGTTGATCATTAGCGTAATAACAATATATTCCTGTAGCAAATCTGAAATAACCACATCAGATGGGAAAAAAATTAGCTTAATTGCACCTAATGGACTTTCTATTGGCTCAGAAAAACAGTTAAAAATCAATGCAGCTGAGCTATCTAAAATTTCGCTTCGAGAATCTGAAGTTGAGATTACTTCAATTAAATATGAGAAAGTGAAGGTAGGATTTGTTGCAATTGTTGAATTTAAAACAATCAAGGGAGAAACCGGTAGTTATGGGATTTCCAAAGGAACCCCTTATATCCTGACTGACCGAGGTATAAAATTTATTAATGTTAATAATACTATGATGACTACGAGTGGCGAATCTGGAGGCAGTTCGGGAGGGAGCTCAGGAGGCGGTTCGGGAGGGAGCTCAGGAGGCAGTTCGGGGGGCAGCTCTGGGGGTGGAACTTCAGGTGGTGGTGGAGCGATCAAATATAGTTGCGTAGGAACATGTTCACCAAACCCGTGCAAATTAACAACAGGACCTCCAGCGAGTAATGGAGATGTGGCGTATAGCTGTGGGCCATGTCAAGCATGCCTTTTTAAGGTCGAAAAATAACCAAAATACAAATCGCACACTTGTTATTGGTTTATATGAGAATGAAATTATCCACTGGTTTGTCATTTAACAATTTAGATTAATGTCAAAAACTATAGTGAAATTTTAAAATATTAAGAAGCAAGCCCTAAATATTAATCAAATGAATTATGAAAAATCAAAAACTTAGATCAATAATTTTCTCGCTAGGATCGTTGATCGTTATAACGATTATTACTTTGTATTCCTGTAAGAAGGAGAGTAAATTTGAGAACGCTGATGGCGATATTATAAATCTTAAAGCACCTAGTGGCGAAATAATAGGATCAGAAAGATCTTTAATATTTACAAGCTTACAAATGTTGGATGACCCCAAACTTAAAAGCTCAGATATAGAAATAACTAACATTGAATATTTTAATGAGCGGACGGGATATGCAGCCGTTGTATATTATAAAACTTCGTCAGGAATAGTAAAAAATTTCGTTGCCTTTAAAGGAAATCTTTCACGGGTTAATAACTCAAAATCAATCAAAGTAATTCAAAATGTGTACCTACAGTCTGGTGAATCGGGTGGTAGCTCTGGTGGTAGCTCAGGGGGCAGTTCGGGGGGCTCTGGTAATCCGCCTAACCCAGGTAATTCAGGGGGCAGCTCTGGAGGTAGCTCAGGGGGTGGAACGACTGTATATTATACTTGCAGAGGAACATGCACGAACTGCATTGTTAAGGGAACTTATAATCAAACTACAAATTCATATACATGGACTTGCTCATGCCAACCTTGTACTGTCCATGTATTGTAAAATAATATAATCAAATAGATTTGCTTGCTTCTTACTATTATTATTAAATTTAAGTATAAAAAAAGAACCGATGATCAAATTAAAAATCTACTTTCTCCTATTTCTTTCTACACTATCAATAGCTGGTGTTAGTCAGGAAAAAAAAATAGATAATGATAAAGCGACTATATCTTTTTCAAGAAACGAAGTCATTCATGGAAGTAGCCCAGTTAGTGATGAAACAAAAAATGCAAGATTTTATTTAGCAAATGATCATGAAATTTCACTTAATCAGTTTAATGACTCTGTAAACACATCAAAATACATGTACTCTTTACGGTTTGTAAATGAGGATAAACTTTTTAAGTTAGAACGAAAAAAAAATACAATTTTTAATTACTTAAATAAAGTTTCTCCAGTAAAGACTTTGGTGGACTTCAAAAAAAAGAAAATCAATTTTAATGATCATAATGCAAAAGTGACTTATATTAATTTTTGGGGATTGTCTTGCAAACCCTGTATTGATGAGTTGGGAGCCATTGAATTATTAGCTAAAAAATATCCTAATGTAAATTTTTTAGCTATTGGATATGACGATGATGAGGCTATAAAAAAGTTTTTAGCTAAAAGAAAGAACAAATTAAGATATATTATGGATGGCCAAAAATATACCAAAACCTTTGAGGTTGATTTTTATCCGATGCATGTCATTATTGATAAAAATAATCGCATATCGACTATATTACCAGGTTTGCTTAGTCCAACAATGTTAAAGACCTTAGAAGATGCCTTTGCAAAATAGTCTACTGTTTATCAATTTTATTTTTTAAGATAAGATTGTCAAATAAAAAATTTATCGGGAAGATAAATGATTTAAGATATTATCTACTAAGTTACTCAATGCGCGATTTAAATTATTATCTACTTGCTGATACTATTAAACCGGGTGCTTACTTACATGTTTGCTCAACCACATATTCAAAATTTGTTAAATATTCCCACTTGAAACGCACCCAGCGTTTATCTCTAAGTAGTCAAATGAAACTTCAATTGCATGGATAAATTATGTCGTATTACTTAGTGACCTATATTGATAAAAAACAGTTGCATTTTTAAAGGTAAAAAATTAACTTAACGATTACTATAATCATTGCTCTCATGTTTAATAAATTTACTGATTTTAATTTTTTTCTGTTCAAGATTTTTCGATTTGCAATTGTAGGGTTTATAGGCCTAATCATTGATTTTGGAACTACATGGATTTTTATAAATTATTTTAAATCAAATATTTACATTGCAAATATTGCTGGATTTATCTTTGCTGCAACAAACAATTATCTACTTAACAACTGCTGGACATTCAACAATAGAAAAATAGATCTCAAAAAATATATTTCTTTCTTCTGGATATCTATTGTTGGTCTTATAATCAATTCAGCAATAGTCTATGTTTTGCTTAATATTATGCATTTTGATTTTTATTATAGTAAATCTTTAGCCGTTATTGTAGTTTTTGGATGGAACTTTATGGCTAATTACTTTCTCACATTTCGAGTTAGCGTTAATAATATTTCTAACATTTCATAATTTCCAATCCACCAAAATGCAAGTGTTTTCTAAAAAAAATAATTTTAATTGCCATCCCTATCTCATTCTTGTACTTTGCTTATATTTTTTAATTATTTGGTCAGTTAACTTAGGAATAGCACCCGGTTTACACGGTGATGAAGCTTGGTCAGGGTTAAAGGCCAACGAAATTAGTAAAGTGGGTATTCATAATCTGAACGGAATGAACTACTATACAGGTATGCTCCAGGCGTTGGTAGCAGACCTTAGTTTTAAAATCTTTGGACTGGGAATCATCCAATTGAGGATTCCCAGCGTTGTCTTCAATTGTATTGGTCTTCTAGTTTTAGGATTTACATTTATTAAAAAAAAACAGAGAAATTGGTTCATTTTCTTTCTTATCATTTTGAGTCAATCCTCTCTCTATGTGCTTTCGCCGAGAATAGCCTGGGAAGTTAATACCTTCACATTGTTCTTATTTAGCATACTCTTCTTATCATTATGGGAGCTGTTGCAAAAAAAGGAGGCGGAAAACAAATTTTGGACTATCATTTTTTTCTTGGTAAATGTGATTGGCACTTACAATCATTTAATTTTTTCATCAATATCAGTTTCCTGTTTTGCTGCTCTACTATTTTGGACATTATACCATAGGTCTTCGTCCCATAAGGCTCTCCTGATAATACTGGCGATTAACTTCGTTAACATGCTATGTCTTTTTCTAGCTATGAGATATGCTTTCGATCATTTTAATACTGTCACAAACTTCACTCTCCCCTTCATAATAATTTTGGTAATGTATCTTGAGGTTCTACTATTTAGAAAAGTCGTACTATGGGACATCAAAATAAATCTATTAAAGATACCGCAGTTGGTAATTAAGGGTGTATTGACTTTGTCTCTGCTAATGTTCAGCATTTTTCATGGAAGGGCATTCATCGAAGTGCTTTCTGCGTACAAGTTATTTCTTCAAGTATATTCATACGAAATTTCTCCCGTTTTTCAAATTACGATGCTCAGTTGCTCAGCTGTATTTATATTTTATTTAGGAGTTTTTATGTATAAAGATTTTAATAACAATTCCCATAGCATAATTGTATTTTTGATTATGAGCTATTGTGGAGTACTAAATTTATATACACTTACTTCATCCTTTAGATACTATCTTATAATATATATTATAATTGCTTTCTATCTAAGTTATAATGTCAGCAAAGACCCATTAAAATCAATTCCGCTACTCCTTTCTTTCTTTATTGCTTTCATCGTTATTTCTTACATACAAATTGCTGTTTTAAGTACATCCACAAGGCCTATGAGGGCGACAAAATTCTATATAGGCAATGATCAAATAGAAACCTCCGAACATTTCCTACCAAAGGAAAGTCTAATTGACTTTTTAAAAAAAAACAAAACTGGCATTTTAGAAGATTTCACTGACAATCATTTTTTCATAGAAAAACCAGTTGAGTTCTATTATTTAATTGACCCTTGGGAGCAAAAAACAGAAAATAAGGCGATTGTTAAATACGACTTTACAAACCCAGGCACAGGATTTATACTCCAAATTAAAAAAAATGGAGACTAAATTTTTTAATCAGTAAACTCGTATACCCTTAACCCGAAATTATTTAGATCGGGATTGTATATTTTGAAAATTTCTTTTGTTAAAAGGGGGATATTTTGATAAACCTCAACTAAATTAAATCTTTCTGAAAAATTAAATCTACCTTCATTAATACTTTGGTCGTCAATAATTAGTAAATTAATCATGCCTTTTTTTTTATACGCTAGTAAATTACTGCCCTGCTTTGCATTCACGCGAATTTTGCTGATTCCAAAGCTATTGTAGTAAGAATTCCTTAATGGATCCCAGTCTATGTAAGGACTAACATTACCGAAGAGGATTAAGTTTATTTTATCTTTTGGATAATGTCTATCTATGTATTCTGTTACTGAAGTTTTTATTCTACCAGCGCTTGTTGTAGAAATCGCTATTAACCCAGTAAAATTTACGATACCAAGAAAAATTAAAGCAAGTGAAATCAGCTTTCTGAACAAAGTACTAGTTATAAACTTAGTAGACATTTTTTCCATTATCGTCTGATAACTAAGAACAAGAAAATAAGGCACTAAATAAGCAATCGGAAATAGAAACCTTAATTCCTTATGAGGAATAATACTGTGAACAATTAAAAATGGGATTATAGACCAAAGCAACAAATTGGTCTGGTGATATCGTAAAATCACCCAAAATGAAAGGAAAATTAAAATTCCAATAGGACCAGGAGACTTTATAATATAAAGAACTATTTCATACCAAGGTGAAACTCCAAATCTAGAGGAAACCCCTTCGACAAGATTAACATAAAAATAATTATAAATTGAGAGCACAAATTCACCATAAAACCATTTATCAATCAAAATTCCATATGCAAGAATTATAACAATGGATAAGCAAAATGTGAGCAGGGTTTTAAGGTTGAGTTTTTTTATATAAACAAGCCAAGCAAATATTCCAAGACATAAAAGGCCAGACTGATACCGAAATAATATCGAAAATCCCAACAGAGTCCCAACTAAAAAATACTTGCTTGTTTGATCTTTCAGCTTTGAATTTTGTATTAATGTTAGTGCTATGATATAGCATAAACCAGACAAGGTTTCCGATGAAAACCTTACGCTTATAAATGGTATGAACCACAATAGATATGAAATGAAGACAAAGTATGAATGAAGATTGTCCGTAAGATTAACCTTGTATTGATTTATAAAGACCCTGATAGTGGCCAGTGAGAAAATTGCGGTCAAAATTCTCAACAATAAGGTTAGGTCATAGCCATTTGTTATATTAAAATATCCAAAAAGTTTAAACAACGCAAAACAAATAGCAGGTTGCAATGTGGGTCTTATTTGTGCAGGAAATTCCCAAGCCAACTTATAATCAGGGATTAGCCCTAGTTTATAATTAGCGAACTCGATAATTTGAAAGTGTTCATCTTCCTGATGATACCCTGAACTCTTGAATGCAACCAAAAGATAGAATACACAAATTAAATAGAAAAACAAACCGGAATTCTTAATTGCGATGTTAGTTTTCAATTGAGGCATTAATTTAGATAAGGTCATGTTAAAAAATATTATGTAATCTATTTAAAAAACCGCGCTTTTACAAGCTACTTGTAATGTTGTAATCGGAAAATAAAACTGAAGAGAAAATGGCAATTAGGAATTGCCGAAAATCCTGTATTATATCTTACCGACTAGTGAGCTTGAAGTGTTCATTGCCGAATACATGCTGTTAAAAAGATGGTGGTAGGTCCACCGTAAAGGGGGGACAGGCAAACCTTACAAACCAATTTGTGGTGCTCGACTCCGAAAGGGTCTAGGATTGAGCGGCAAATAAAAGGTGATTGAAGCCATCAGTTGTGTTTCAAAGTGGGTATTTCACTTAAAGTGGCCGATTCATTTCGGGTCAAAATGGCCAGATGAACGATTGCCGGACCTTGGTAAAAAATTATCTCGACTGAAAGTCAAATATAACCCATCAACTTTTTCTATACGCAATACTGTATCGACTCGACATTTTCATCCGGCTTTATATAAGCTACTCTCAGCCACAAAAAGAATTGAATGGAGTTCTCCCTAATCAACCGAACAGATAAGCCTCCTGAGGCCGCAATTTGGTGGTCGCGATCAAACCTCACGGACGAGAAGATAGGGAAACATCTGCCTAACGACACCGAAACGGCCATTTTATCCCGAAAGATGGTGATCAAGTTCGAGCGAAAGCAATTGTCAGTTTAAATGCGGAAAGTGTGGCCATTATCGCCGAAACATGCAATTACATTGGTAGCTAAAAAACCAAAAGTCTCTAGCTTTCTCCTGATGACAGTCATTCTGCAAATCAGCTGTATATAGGGATTTCAATACATCTGATTCCAGGTTTTTTTTAGTGTTTTTCCCGGTAGGGATTTTATATTGCTTAAAAGGATAAAGTTCAGGGGCAATATCTCTGGTCTCAATTGCCGCATTAAATATCTTGCGTAGAGGTCGTAGATAAATTCCTACAGTAGTTCTGGAATTGCCGCTTTCTATCATCCAGTTTTCGTATTTGTTCAAGAATGAGGGATTAATTTTGTCAAACCCGATTTGAGTTACAGGATTTTTGCGCCCTTGATTAACAAAGGACTTAATTGAATTGATACTGCATTGATAGTTGGATTTAGTTCCTTCCTTTTCTAAATTTCCTAATTCGGTGATATAATCATTATAGTGATCAATGATGTTGTTTACACTAGTTTTATTCCTGTAAAGCTCCCGTTTGAATCGATCGAATGAAAAGGAGGGGAGATTTTTGATGATTTCTGCTGCTCTTGATTCAATAGCTTTTAGTTCCACTTGTATTTCTTTGTAGCGCCCACGAGGTCTAGGTTCATTATAAGCACGCTCAAATTCTTCTTTACTTAGAGATGAGCCCGTCTCAAAGAGTTTGGCAATACCAAAATAAACACGCAGTTTGACAGGATAATTTCCATCATCCAATACCCTTCTTGTGTCATGATAGAGAGAAATTGTTGCTTCTTTCATTAGAGTAATAGGTTTTAATTGGAGTTCATTTGCACAAAATTTGCACACAAATTGTCAAATTAAGTACAAATATCACATAATAAAGATAAGTAAAATATTTATAACTATTTGAATTACAGCGTATATAAAAACAAATATAAATAAAGATATACTAGTGTAGCCTGACTGTTAATCAGAGGGTCGCTGGTTCGAGCCCAGCAGAGGGAGCAAAATTTAAAAGCCCATTTCTTAATTGAAATGGGCTTTTTTTGTAGAATGTATCTAAGGAGCTATTGCGGGTGGTGGGCAATTCTGACATCTTTTAACAGTGATCCGTTTTCTCTTAACACCAAGGTGTCCTTGTAAATCGGCTCCCTCAACAATCACGGTATAAGTTCCTGGATTATCTGCTGCATAAAACCCAATTGTTGCTTTGCCATCCTTGTCCGTAATGATATTTGGCGTCCAATATATTGTTGAACGTATATCCGACATATCAGTGATATTACCTGCAGTATATTTTGGACTATAAAACTCCTTTGAAGTGATAAATGGCATTGGTTTATATAGATAAGTGCCAACGCTTTTCTTTAGGAAAGGGCCTTTTCCACCCCGGGTAGTTACTTCAATAAAGGAATGGTCCCATGGCACATCTAGTGGTTTGAGGTAAGTACTGGTATAATTCATTTGATATTTGCCACTCACCATTACTTCTATCCCTTTAATTTCTTCAGCATCGTAATAATCAAAGATATCTTTGAGGTATTGGTATCGTGGTGTTTCCGGCGAAATAAAAAACTCAGTATTTACACCATCGATAACCAGGTGAAGCAATGTGGTGTACACACTATAATAAGTTTCGCCGGTTTTGCTAACTCTAATTCCGAACCCCTTAACGTTCTTACGTAAGAGGTCGCCAAGTGTAGTTCTGCCGGCTTTTTTTAGTTGTCCTTCATCAATGATAATATCTGCACCGCCAGGGCCATTTAAGTTTTTGGAACCTTTAACAACCTTTTTTGCATTAATAACTACCTCTTTAAGCAAATTACCTCCGGTAACACGCAATTGTTCTTTTTTTAAAGCCACCCGATTGTTAACAGCTAAATAGGTGCCGGTGTCAATATTTACAAACCATGGCACAATCGAATTGGTAATTGGGGAGAAAACAGGAGCTTTAAATTCATCCATTTCAATGCCAACATTAAAGCTTTTTCCTCTCTTGTTTTTAGCGCTTATAAAGTACGCAGGGGTATCAATCGGAGCAATCCCTTTAAAAATAAAATTTCCATTATCGTCAGTAATACTCTCTAGCACAAGTAATGGGTTTTTTGAGAATAATGTAATTGCAGATTTCGCCACTGGTTTATTGAAGGCATTGGTAACTTTGCCTTTTATTAAAAATTCCTCTTCAGCAGGATAGACCAATGGCTTAACCGGCTTAAATAACTGACTCCAATCGTAACCGGCCCAACCTTGCGCCATCAGCAAATGATTAAGATGCTGCCATTTTTCAGGATGAATTGCAGCATCGTCGTAATAACCGGGACCTTCTACATTACCTTTTAAGTCCGAAGTTAATAGCATGTGGCTTACAAGTGAGCGCTCTGCAATACTGTCTGTTTTAACCTGTCCGTTATCTGTTACTGCAAGAGAAAAACTGCCTTGTATGGGCTCACCATGATTGTCAGTTACTTTAATATTTAAAGAAATGCTATCCCTTTGCCGATACTCAGATTTATCTGATTCCAATTGAATATTTAACTGATCATCACGACCGTTGTAAAACATACGTTCATTCAGCCCCACTTTGTTTTCGTTCATTAAAATTAGGCGAACTATACCACTTGGAAAGACCTGTTTATTTAAAGTAAATTGAAACGGGCCTTTATTGAATTTAACCAATGCACCCCAACAAACTACATTTCTGGCCATACCAACCAGGTAATAAGTTTTATCGGCAGCAACAATATCTGGGGTGGGTGTAAGTGTTATATCACATGAATCACTTTTAAATCGATTGTTTACATTTAAGGTTATGCCGCTACTTTCAACAGATGGGAGTTGATAGGTTTGGTATTTCCCGTCAGGTAATTGTATTCTGGCAGTGTAAATTTCCGCATTTTCAGGTACAAGACTAAATACGCCCATTCCTGAATGTGTAGCTGTAAAGGAAGTAATTTCCTGCTGTTTGTTGTTGTAAATTTTGCCTGACACAGCTGCTCCGTATCCATCTTCGTTTAAGGCCTTAAAGGCGATGTTAGTTTGCTGACCTGCAACCAGCTTTCCGCCCTCGGGCATAAACTGTAGGTCTACTTTTTCTGGCCTGTTTAGTATAACTGGAATCGAAATCTTACGACTGCCCTGACTTTTACGTAAATCGTGGACAACAAGCGAGATATTTTTTGAGTCAGCCTTATCAGGCAAATCGAAACTTAACTTTAAAGCGCCGTCTAAACTTGTTTCAGCTTTGTCTTTAAACAATGTTCTTTTACCATCGGAAATACTCAACTGCATTTCTCTTAACCCCACAGGAGCTTTATCGAACTGGGTGATCTTTAAGCCCATTTCAATTTTGTCTTTGCTGCTGTCCTTTATTAAATGTGCATTATAATTGATCAGCCACTCCGATCCGGCATTGGTACCCACATAAAAGTGTTTCTTAAAAAGATAACTCTCATCAAAGTTTCTCATCCAATTGGTGTATCCTGTTAAGGTATACCCACCTTGCGTCATATCTGCGTCTAATCCTATATAGCCGCTTGCCATTCCACCGTTTACGGGAACCATAACTCGTTGAATAAGCCGATTGCTATCATTTGAAAGTTCCAGGTAAAGGACCGCGCTTTTATTTGAGTAGGTTAGAAAGGAAGCATTCAGTAAATAAGCTTTGAACCACAGGGTATCGCCAGCCAGATATGTAGGTTTGTCGGTTTGCAAGTAAAGTTTTTCTATCGAAAGACTGTCGTTTTGTGTATTAAGTTTAGCAATGATCTGACTTAGATTTTGTTTGGCAAGCGTCTGAGAGCAACCTGGTGAAATGTTGAAAAGGTGGAGCAGAACACAAATAAAAATACCTGTTATAATATGAACAGCCTTAGTTTTCATAGTTCGAGTATCTGGTTAAGATGAGTTAATTTCTTATAAAGATACTGATACACAATCTTTTTTAAAAGAGACGATTGCAATCCGGATTAAAAGAAGGAACCGGTTAAAAAGAAAAAAGAAGGTGTCCAAAAGAGTACTATAGAAGTACTCTTTTGGACACCTTCTTTTAAATAACTTACCAGCTGGTTTAAAGTTTAACCGTTGCTGGTAAGTATTTGGCGATCAGATCTTCGTAATAAGGTTTAAGTTCTGATACAACGGGAGGCTTAGGGCTTTTCGAATATAAATCGTAAGGGTTAAACTTGTCAACCCATTTAAACATTTCCTGATCGTGAGCGTTTAACAGGTGATCGTAAGCGTGTTCACGGTGCTGTGAGTAAAAGGAGTGATAGCGAATCATGTATAAAGCAGGCTCCGGCAGGTAATCTTTAGTGATGTGGTATAGATACTCGTCGTGTCCCCATGACATATGGATGTTGTCGAGTCCACATTGGTGCGTATACACCCCATATTTCGTGTTGTAGCGTCGGGATCTGAATCATCAATTAATGTATTCAGGTATTCCATTGCGGCCCACCATGGCATCTCTTTTTTATCAAACTGTAAAAAGTTAGCTTTTTTTGCAAGTACATTTCCATAAGTTTGGTACTTGTGATTCAAACGATAAAATTCGCGTACTGAATCATTTTCCGGGCTATCGTAATTTCTAAATTCTTCTTTCTTTTTTTCAGGAACACCAGGTTCCGGATATCTTTTTAATACATCGTCCTCCCACACATCGAGGCTAGACAATGGAGATAGTTCCTCTTTTCTTGACTCTTTCATAATGCTTAATTTTTTATAGTTAATTATTTATTCTATTTTTTTTACCAAAACACTGTATATAAAGCAGTAAGTATGCCCATAATAAGAATAGAGCCTATGGCAAAACTAGTGCTGATCTTAAACATAGAGGTATCCACTTCAATTGCATTTTCACTGGCAATTTTTTGAGGCTTGCTCAAACTGATCACAATCATTAGAATCACAATGACTACAAAGTCAATAGCCATTCTGTCGAGGAAAGGATAATCCGGAAAAGCGCCATTTGTCCAGACAGGAAGAAACTTTAACACAGTTGAAAGTGGAATTGTAATCAGTGCTCCCGTCATAGCTGCCGCAGTTGTGGTGCGTTTCCAATAAAAGCCCAGCAAGAATATAGCCAGTACTCCCGGCGAAATAAAACCCACATATTCCTGGATAAACTGGTAAGCCTGATCAAGTGATTTTAAGGATGGTGTTACAATTGCCRCAACCAGCATGGAAATCACAACCGCCCATCGACCAACATTAACCATCTTTTTATCTGAGGCTGTTTTGTTGAAGTATTTTTTATAAATGTCAAGCGAAAAAATTGTAGATATACTGTTTGCTTTACCTGCCAATGAAGCAACAATGGCCGCTGTAAGGGCAGCAAATGCGACGCCTTTTAAACCTGCCGGCAATAAATTCATTAAGGTTGGATAAGCATGATCAGGTTTCAATACACCTCCATCCGACATTTCTGTAGCAAATAAGCCTTTACTGTGAAGCACATACATCACAATTCCGGGAAGGACGGCAATTACCGGTACAAGTAATTTTAAAAATGCTGCGAATAATATACCCTTACGTGCCGTATTTAAATCGGCACCTAATGCACGCTGTACAATGTACTGGTTGCAGCCCCAGTATGCCAGATTATTGATCAGCATGCCGCCAATTAGTACAGACAACCCCGGCAGTTCCTTATAGTATTTATCAGATGAATCAAATATCATGTGAAAATGATCTGGAGCCTCCTTCCTTAAGATAGACAGACCCTTAAAAATATCCTCACCAAATCCGTATTCCCTGGAAAGTAAAGAAAGTGCAAGGTAAGTGGTAATCAAACCGCCAAAGATCAGGACCAGTACCTGAATCACATCGGTATAGCCAATAACTTTCATTCCCCCTAAAGTGACCACCATAGAAAAGATGCTGAGCCCCACAATACTCCACTCAAAGCTAATGGGTGATATAGAAGAGATGGCTAATGCACCCAGGTAAATGATAGAAGTAAGATTCACAAAAACATACACCAACAACCAGAATACAGCCATAATGGTGCTTACCTGATCATTATACCGCTTTGATAAGAATTGCGGCATGGTAAAAATCTTGTTCTTCAGGTATACCGGGATGATAAAAATAGCCACAATGATCAGTGTTGCGGCTGCCATCCACTCATAAGAAGCAATGGCAAGTCCCAGTGCAAAGCCAGAACCAGACATCCCAATGAAATGCTCAGCAGAAATATTTGAAGCAATCAATGAGGCCCCAATAGCCCACCAGGTAAGCGAACCCTCTGCCAGAAAAAAATCCTTCGCACTACTGGATGTGGTTTTTTTCTTATGATAAATGTAATAGCCATAGGCCGCTATCGCGATAAAATAAATAAAGAAAACTACATAATCGGCTATGTCAAGATGATTCATATTTGGTTTGCGCTAAATCAGTTTCCCTCATATAAATGAGTTAAATTAATTATATTACATTTGGTTAAAAGCAAAACCTTAGGTGGTCTTACTTATCAAAGCTGTATATAAAAATATTAAATCTGAGATTAAGCAGGCATTTTATTTACGAATACGTTTAAGTAAAAACCCCACCGTTATTGGCAAAAACTTTCAAATTTAAATGTAAATGAAGGGAACTGTAACTGTAAAAACGCTAGCTAAAGAGTTAAATATATCTATTGCCACTGTTTCAAAAGCATTAAATGACAGTTATGAAATTAGTTTGGAAACCAAGCAAAAGGTTTGGGACCTCGCTAAAAAGTTAAAATATGAACGTAATCCATCTGCAAGTAACCTCCGTAGTCATAAAACAAAAACTATAGCCGTTATTATTCCAGAGATTGCTAATAATTTCTTCTCGCTGGCCATAAACGGGATTGAAGAAATAGCCAGGAAACGCGATTATCATGTATTGATCTATCAAACCCACGAAAACAGTGATACAGAAATTGCTTTTACTGATAGCCTGTTAAGCGGCAGAGTAGATGGAATATTGATTTCTGTGTCGAGTAATACAAATAATAATGAGCATTTTAAAGAGCTGGTTAAGAAAATACCGGTTGTTTTTTTTGATAGGGTTTTTGAAGATATAGATGCCGTAAAAATAACAACAGATGATTATGAAAGTGCTTACAATGCAACTTGTCATCTAATAGAATGTGGTTGTAAAAAGATTGCCTATCTGTTTGCACTTAATAATCTGGTGACCGGTAAAAATAGGTTTGCCGGATATCTGAAGGCTTTAGAAAAGTACAATATGCTTTATACTGATGAGATGATTGTTCATTACGACAAAGATACCAGCAAGAATTATGAAAATATAAAAGCCATGGTATCGAACCAGAAGCCAGACGCTGTTATTGCTTCAATCGAGGAGCTTGCTTTGCCCTGTTATTATGTTGCTCGCGAGTTAAATCTAAATATCCCGAAAGATCTAAAAATAATAAGTTTTTCCAATCTTAATACTGCACCTCTTTTAAATCCATCCCTTACAACAATTGAGCAGCCTGCTTTTGAAATTGGAAAAGAAGCAGCTGGTATTTTATTCAAAATATTAGAAAAAAAGTATTTTGAACCAAATGAAAACCACATCTTAAAATCCCGCTTGATTAAGCGCGAATCAACATCTTGCGGCTAGCTTGTTCGTTTTTGTTTATTGTATGGGTTAACAAGAATAAATAAGATCTGATCATGTAAATATTCCTTAGATTTTCTTAACATTGTCTTAATCTAAATTAACCAAATGGAGAATAAGCTCTTGCATCATTTATTATGGGAACGTATCAGGGGAGGTGATAATGGTGCATTTTTTGATCTCTACAAAGCGCTTTATTATGACCTGGTTAATTTTGGTATTCGTGTATGCGGAGATGCTGAAACATCAGGGGAGGCAACCGATCAGGTATTTATTACCATCTGGGAAAAACACGAGCAGCTAAACAGGGTTGATAATGTGCCTGCTTACTTGCGTACATTTTTAAAACGTAAGATTTTACGACTGTTAGAGCGTAAGCGCAAAATTAATGATGCGCTGCAAAATGCAGGTGCGGAGGGCGAGTGGATGGAGATGTCGTACGAAGAGTTTATAGTAAAAGTTCAGACCGATGAACTGGTACGATATAAACTTAAAAATGCGCTGGAGAAATTGACCTTCAGACAAAAACAATTGATTCATCTAAAATTCTTTGATGGATTGAGCTATGAACAAATAGCTGATCAAACTCAACAAACCATTAAAACTGCTTATAATACGGTTTATGATGCGCTTAAGATATTGCGTAAAGAGTTGAAAGACTAATAAATTCAGAATGGCGGGATGGTAAAAGTGTGCTATTAAGCAATGTTATTCGTGTAAAGTAAAAAAAAGTAAAATTTTCTTAGGAAAAACATAACATTTTTGGCACTTGTATTATAAAAGCCAAATGTTATGATAGATCGTAGTCTTTTCAATGTTGAAGACTTTTTAGTAGATAATACCTTCCAGCTATATTGTGCCGGAACAGATAAACTTTGTATTAGCTACTGGGAAAATTATATTAAAGCACATCCTGAGCAAGAGACTGTTATTGCCGAAGCAAAACGCTTGTATGTGATATTAAGTGGGAACAAGAAACCATTAAATAAACAGGTAGACCTCTTGAAAAATAATATTGAACCTCAAAATGAGGCTGATATTATCCCTATCCATAAAAATTATATGTGGCTGAAAATTGCAGCGGCGGTTCTGCTAATGGTAGGCGTTGCGGTTATCTTTAAAAATAACCCTAAAGAAAATACCCCAAAGGTTAGTTTGGTTACCAATTTTAGTACAAAAGGTGGCGAAAAGAAAAAAATCACGCTATCGGATGGTTCTGTGGTTTTGCTTAATGCCAAAAGTACATTAACGCTCGATAAGAATTTTAATGAAAAAAACAGGGAGGTTAATTTAGTTGGAGAGGCCTTTTTTGATGTTACCCACAATAAGAGTAAGCCCTTTAAGGTACATACCGAAGATTTTGATATCAATGTGCTTGGTACCTCTTTTAATGTTAAAATATATCCGGGAGAAGCAACATCTGAAACAGTGCTGATTAAGGGCCTGATTGTGATGGAGGGAAAAGGAACCAAGGGGAGCTCTATAACTTTAAGGCCAAGTCAGAAGGTTACTTTTTATAAAAAAGTTGACGAACTTCCTAGTAACATCAAACCACAAAAACCTTCAGTTGTACATCCGCAAATAGCTATTAATCAATATACCAAAGTTAACGACAGCACAATTGTAGAAATGGCCTGGACGCAAAACAGGCTGGAGATTTTAGATCAAACTTTTGCTGAAGTTAAAGGGGACTTGGAAAGATGGTACAACGTAGAGATTATTTTTAATGATCGTGAAGTAGAAAAATATCGTTTTACAGCAACATTTAGACATGAAAATATAGAGCAGGCATTAAAGGCATTTCAAGACGCAGAACATTTTAAATATGAAATAAAAGGGAATCAAATTACCATATCTAAATAATTAGAAAGGGACGGTGTTGACGCACCGCCCCAATAATTTTTTTGATATAAGCACTGGCAGTTTTATGCGCAAACAGATTGCTGCCAAATACTAAAGCAACCAAAAAAACAAAAATATGATTAATTATTACTTACTGCAAGTGCGTCCCGATGTCAGGACGTTCTTAAAATTCATTATTTTAATGAAATTAACCTGTATTATAATTTTTATTACATGTCTCAATGTTTCGGCATCTGTCTTTTCTCAGCAAAAGATATCACTAGATGTTACGAAAACAAAGCTGGGCAAAGTTTTGAAGATTATTGAAGAGCAAAGTGATTATCATTTTGTGTACAGTTCGTCAAATGTTCCTATAAACAAGGACATCACATTGTCGGTAAAAAATACTTTAGTTACAGATGTTTTAGCTGTAATATTTAACAACACTAACTTAAATTATTCTGTTTCTGGTGCAGGGCTGATTGTAATTAGCCGGAAAAAAGATATTAAAGTCAGCGGCACCGTCAAGGACGCTAATGGCGGACCTTTACCGGGGGCAACGGTTCGAATTAAAGGAAGTGGTGCAGGAACATCAACCGATATAAATGGTAAATTCTCAATATCGGCACTCCCAAATGCAATTCTAGTAGTTTCATATGCTGGTTTTCAGACAAAAGAAATAGCCGTTGATGGTAAAACAGACTTACAGGTTGTATTAACAGAAGACACCAAATTGTTAAACGAGGTAGTGGTAACAGCTTTGGGTATTAAAAAGGAACGTAGAGCACTGGGATATTCTGTTTCTCAGGTTCAGGGCGAATCTTTAACGCAAGCCAGAGAAAACAATGTAGCTAACGCTTTAGTCGGTAAAGTTGCAGGTCTGGACATCAGCTCAACTTCAGGTGGTGCAGGTGCAGCTACAAGTGTTACCATTCGTGGTGTTTCCAGCCTTAGCCAAAGTAATCAGCCACTATATGTAATTAATGGTGTGCCAATGGAAAATAAGCCTACAGGTTTAAACAATATCAATCCAAATGGGAACTCAGGTAGTCAGTGGGACAACGCCCCGGATCTTGGAGATGCAGTGGGTAACTTAAATCCTGATGATATTGAAAGTATCTCTGTATTGAAAGGTGCAGCCGCATCAGCACTTTATGGTTCAAGAGCTAAAGCAGGTGTTATTCTTATTACAACTAAAAGTGGTAAAGGAAATAGCGTTGACTTTAATAGTAATTACGTGGTAGAGCAAATCATGGACAGAACCGACTGGCAGTATGTATATGGGCAGGGGGCCAACGGCACAAAACCATTAGACAAGGCTGCGGCCGCACAAGTTGGTGGATCTAGCTGGGGTGCAAAATTAGACGGGACCAGCGTGGTTCAGTTTGATGGTGTTTCAAGACCGTATTCAGCACAGCGTAATAATATAAAGAACTTTTATGGTAATGGCGGTACATGGTCTAATACACTTGCCTTAAACAAAACATTTGAAGGAGGCGCAATCCGCTTTTCTGCCAATGATGTAAATAACAATTCTGTAGTTCCAAATTCAGGACTGAATAGACAATCATTTAATTTGGTAGGTACATTTGAGCCAGTTAAACGCTTAAACATTGATGCCCGCTCTAATTATATTTTGGAGCAGGCTAAAAATAGACCAATGGTGTCAGACGGTGCCGGTAATGCTAACTATAATGTGGTGTTTTTACCCACCAGCGTTAGCGTAAATGATCTAAAGCCAGGGAAAGATGCAGATGGGAATGAATTAAAGTACAATACCGGAAATGCATTTGCTACCAATCCATGGTTTGCTGCAAACGAATTTGTTAATGACACTAAACGCGAGAGATTAATTAGCTCTTTCAATGCACGCTATACTTTTGATAACGGTCTGTTTATTCAAGGTCGTGCAGGTCGCGATGCTTACTCTGATACTTATAAGAATGTGGTGCCATCAGGAACTGCGTATTATGAACCCGGCAAAATTGCAGAACAGCAAACCAAGTTTGCAGATGTTAACACCGATGTATTATTGGGGAAATCATTTGCTGTAGGTGATGAATTTACTGTTACTCCAAATGTTGGGGCAAGTTTCAGAAATACCAGAATTAATCAAACAACAAATAATGGGACTAATTTCGCAGTGTTTGGAGTTTATAACATCTTAAATGCTAAAAACAAATCAGTTGGACATATAGAGACCGAGTCAGAAACTCACTCGGTATATGGCACTTTAGAACTTTCTTATAGAGATATACTTTATTTAACCGGTAGCGGAAGATCAGACTGGTTTTCTACACTTGCTACTCCTGGAAAAGACAATAAACTCAGTGTTTTTTATCCTTCTGTAAGTGGTTCATTTGTGTTCTCAGAACTTTGGAAACCCTCATTCCTTAATTTCGGTAAGTTAAGGGCAGGCTATGCCATTGTTGGACAAGCAACCGATCCTTATCAAACCTTACTTACCTATGGTTTTAGAAGTGAAACCTTGAATGGAAATCCATTAGGTATCATAAATAACTTAAGTATTCCTAATCCGGGATTAAAAGCTTCTAAAGCAACTGAGCTGGAAATTGGTACTGAGTTAAGATTCTTTGGCGATCGTTTAAACCTGGATATGACCTGGTACAAAAAACGTTCAAAAGATGAGATATCTGTAGTTACCACATCAAGTACAACTGGTTATTCCGGAGCAGTTTTAAATTCTGGAGAAATTGAAAACAAAGGGGTAGAGGCACTAATCTCTGGGGTTATTCTTAAAAATGAAGATTTTACCTGGACTTCATCAGTGAATGGAACGTATAATGATAATACGGTGCTTTCTTTAGCAGAAGGATTGCCTTCGCAACTATTGGCAACTTCCAGATCGGGGGTTGGGTTTTTACAGAATATACCGGGGTTAGCTGCGGCTCAGGTAATGGCATATGATTATAAGTATGATGCTAACGGCGCAATTTTAAAAGATGCACTTGGAGAACCGTCAAGAGGAGATTTAAAAGCATACGGATCGGCATATAATAAATGGTTTGCAGGCTGGAATAATGAGTTTAACTATAAAGGGGTAAGTCTTTCTTTCCTTATTGATGGAAAATGGGGAGGCAAGGTATTCTCGGCAACTGATTACTACGGATATATTTTCGGATTACATAAAAATACCCTTGTAGATCGTGAAACTCTTGGGAATAATGCGGCAAAATTCTATGAAAATACCGCCAATAATGTATCTAATAAATTTGTACAGGATGCGAGTTTCATCAAATTCAGACAGTTAACGTTGGGCTATAATTTCCCGGCAAAAATGTTTAATAATAAAGTAAAAAGCTTAAATGTAAGTCTGGTTGGCAGAAATTTATTTATTCTGATGAAGAAAACAGACAACATCGATCCAGAATCGAGCTACAATGCTACATTTCCAGGAATGGAGTTAGGAGGGGTGCCGCCAGTAAGAACTTTCGGCGTAAACCTAAGTGTTAAGTTTTAATTATTTAAAGATAAAGAGAAATGAAAACGAATATATTAAACAAATATAGCCTGGTATTACTTGTTACTGTTCTAGTAGGTACAAGTTGTACAAAAGATTTTAAGGACATCAATACCAATCCAGTTGCCTATGGGCCGAGTAGTTTTGATCCAAATTACACATTAACATCAGCACAGCTTACTTATACAGGGAGTATAGATTTTGCATACGATACCTGGCGTGGAAATTTGATTTACTCTGCCACAATGATGCAGGGTTTTTCTACAGTGATTAGCTATTGGGCAGGCGACAAGTATCTTTTGAATGAAGGCTACACAGCTGCGTATTGGGGAAATGGTAGTGTAGGTGCGTATATAGAGCAAGTACGACCAATTGTTGATGTTGTTGAGTACGCCAAAGGCAAACCAAAGTTAAACAATGTGTATCAGGTAGCCCGCATCTGGAAAGCGCTGATTTTTGAGCGACTAACTGATTTGTACGGAGACGTTCCTTATTCAGAAGCCGGATTGGGAGTGTATACCGGTAATTTTACACCTAAATATGATAAGCAACAAGCTATTTATATGGATTTGCTGAAAGAGGTAGAGGAAGCTTCGACTGCTTTGAATGAGACTGGCGATGCAGTAACAGGGGATGTTATTTACAAAGGAAACATTGCACAATGGAAACGGTTTGCCAACACTTTAATGCTTCGGTTAGCAATGAGGTTAACTAAGATTGATGAAGCCACGGCAAAAACATATGTTCAAAAAGTTGTTGGTAAAACAATGAATGATAATAAGGATAACGCATTTTTGGCCCATGATGCTGCTGGATCAAGGGTAACACAAAACAGAAACAGTCAGGTGCTACTTGGTGATGGCGGACAGGAGAACTACTATGTTAAATGGTCGAAAACATTTATCGACTTTTTGAAAAATAATAATGACCCTCGTCTGGAGAAAGTTGCTGTAACACAGTTGTATTTAACAGAGAGTGGTAAAGCACAAAATCCACTTTATGTTACAGCTGCTGCGGCTCAAAAAGGAATGCCAAATGGTAAGGATTTAAGTGGACTAGCTGGTAGAGACGTTAGGCAAGACCCCTCATTTACAAGTTTCTCTGATTATTCATCTCCAAATCCGGCAATGATAAAACAAAATGGGGTAACATTTATTCTTACCTATGCCGAGAGTGAATTATTGCTTGCAGAGGCCGCACAAAGATGGGGGATAGGAGGTGTCGCGGCTGATCATTATAAGAATGGGGTTGCAGCTGCAATTACTTTTCTTGGGCAATATGATGCATCGCTGGCAATATCAGAAGGTGTTGCTGTAAGTTACGCGAATGCACATCCTTACAATTCCGCAAATGGTTTAGAAATGATTAACAACCAATACTGGGCTCATACCAATACCATGCTCGATTTTTATGAAACCTGGTCTAATTGGCGTAGAAGTGGGTTTCCTGCATTAACACCAGTTGTATACCCTGGAAACGCAACTAATGGTACTATTCCTCGTCGTTTCCCTTATCCTGTAGAAGAAGGTGCGAAAAATGGTGCTAATTACAAAGAAGCATCTGCCGCAGTGCCGGGTGGAGATAAATTATCTGGTAGAGTATGGTGGGATAAACAATAGTCCATCAAAAACTATTATTAATGATCAGAAGGCCCTTCAGTTATACTGCTGGGCCTTCTGATTTTATTGAAAAATCTTGTAATACTAAGCTAATTCATGTAAATTCACATTGCCTTATGTCAAATCTATCTGTTTAATCTGAACAGTTAAAATCATTAAAATAGCATGTCAAATATTAACTTGATTATCGAAGAAAGACCAAGTAACATTGGTAATTTTATGGTTGGCAGACTTTTGCCCTTTCGTGAAAAAAGAATGGTTGGGCCATTTGCCTTTGTAGATCACATGGGCCCCACAAGTTTAAGTGACCACGAGAATTTTGATGTTCCCCCACATCCGCATATTGGGCTTTCTACTTTAACCTATCTTTTTGAAGGAGCCATAATGCATAAAGATAGTTTGGGTAATGAAACTGAAATTCAACCTGGGCAGGTAAACTGGATGACTGCAGGAAGCGGAATTGTTCATTCAGAAAGAACACCAGTCTATTTAAGAACTTCCAATAAAATGCTCCACGGGCTTCAAATATGGGTTGCTTTACCAAAAGCCCTGGAGGAAATGGAACCAGAGTTTTTTCATTTTAATGAAGATGAGATTCCGCACTGGACAGAAAATGGAATTGATTTTAAACTGATTGCCGGTGATGTATTTGGACACTTCTCACCAGTACCGGTGTACAGCCCGCTTTATTTTCTGGAGTTAAAAAGCGCCAAAAGTCAACCTGTTAAAATAGGTAAAGATCTATTCGGTGAAAGTGCCTTATATATTCTTGAGGGTGGCATTGAAAGTGAAGGACATATCTTTGGGCCTAAACAACTCCTGGTGGCTAAAGACAGTAAGCTGTGCGAATTTGTAATGCAGGAAAATTCAACAATATATATATTTGGCGGAGAGCCTTTTTCTGAGGAACGTTTTATTTACTGGAATTTTGTAGCGTCTACCCGCGAAAGAATCGAGGAAGCAAAGGAAAAGTGGCTTTCACAATCTTTTATTCCAGTTCCAGGCGAAACTGATTTTGTTCCGTTGCCAGAGCAAAGTAGAAATATTAAAAACTAATTATATCAAATGAAGATTTTAGCGTTCGCCGGAAGCAGTAGTCGCCAATCAATTAATCGGAAATTGGTTATCCACACCATTTCTTTCTTTAAAGAGCATGATGTTAAGCTGTTAGATTTAAATGATTTCGAGATGCCATTATTCTCTGTAGACAGAGAGGCCAGTGACGGATACCCGGAAAAGGCTTATAAGCTAATAGATCATATATCAGAAACGGATCTTATTATTCTTTCCCTGGCCGAACACAATGGAAGTTACAGTGCTGCTTTTAAGAATGTGATGGATTGGTGTTCCCGTACAAACAGTAAGTTTTTCCAGAACAAGCCAATGTTGCTAATGAGTACTTCGCCTGGTGGATTTGGAGGCGGGAATGTAATGAATGCGGCGATAATCAGACTCCCAAAATTAGGTGCAGAAGTATTGACAACCTTTTCGCTTCCTTCTTTTCATCAAAATTTTGACCAGGAAACAGGCATCTCAAACCAAGAACTTCACCCTTGGGTCAATAATTATTTTGGCATGAGTGGTATCATCATATCTGGAAGCATTTATTGTTGGGTACTGCTCTAGAAATGTTTCAATAAAACCTGCAGGAGATATATTGTCATTAACTTCATAGATGAGCAGATGCTTTAACTCCTCAGAAAAAGTGTACATATCATTTAATAAAAAGCGATTGGTACTCATTTGGTAAAGCTCTTCGAATTCATTAAAAAAACGTTGCTGTATATTTTCAGGGATGCTTACAGCTGTCATAGACGATTTGAAGTTCTCTGTTAAATTAACGAGAGGAGCAATGCTGATAAGAAGTTTAGGGAATTGCAGTGTTTCCTGTATCACCAATGTATTTGCCATGCCACCTAGTGAGTGACCGATCATTGCATCGGGAGCTCCATAATTTTTTTGGAATTCTTTAATCGCCTCTGCAAAAAGGATCAGGTTGCTGAGTTCGCCTTCTGAACTTCCATTCCCTGGTGCGTCAAAGGCCCATATCTCGAGATCTTTGTTAAGTAATAACACATCAATCAATTCGCTAAAATCTATGGCTTTAGAGCCCCATCCGTGTGTAAGCAAAACCTTAATTGATCCATTGCCCCATCTAAAACAATTAAAATTCAGATCTGATTTGCTGAAATATTGATCATACACTTTTAAAGTAGAGGTTTTAGCAGCATTTAAAAGATTTTGCTGATGTAAACGACTTGGCATTTTTGGGGAGTAACAAATAAACTTCCAGAGCGTTGCCTGTAAAAGTTCAGGGTTGTGGCCCTGAACTTTTATATCTTCGATTATTTGTTTTAGATTTTTCACTTTATAATTCCCGTTGCATTACCCTTGCCGTTTGTGTACTGCCATCGTGGCTCCATCCCGGAGGGTAAAAAATATACTTTAATTTATCTTTAAAGGTAGGCGCTTTTTTAACATCGGCATATAGCGCAATAAATTCATGGAAAATGATATTTACCGGTCCAGAGTCTTCTGGCTGCTTTGTTAATCCATACTTTATTTCTTCCTCCGGTACCTCTGCCTGGAATGTTCCGAATATACGATCCCATAGAATTAATACCATACCCATATTCTTGTCAAGATAACGTACATTACTTGCATGATGAACACGATGATGTGAAGGAGTGACAAAAAGATATTCAATTATTGGATGTAGTTTTCCAACCGATTTAGTATGTACAATATTGCCATAGATTTGAGTAACCAGGTAGGCAAAAAGGATATCAACTGCGTTGAACCCCATCATCGCCAAAGGCAAATAGAAGAATACCCTGTATAGTGGTTCAAATACTGTAGACCTGAAGCCTGTGGTAAGGTTAAAATGTTCGGAAGAATGGTGGGTAACATGCATTGCCCAAAAGAAACGTACATAATGACCAGTGTAATGTAATAACCAGTATAAAAAGTCTTGAGCCAGGATGAGTACGATCCAATAAACTAATGTATTTGAAATTTGGAATAGGCGATAATGAACATAGAAATACTGAAGTAACATGAAGGTTCCGGCTTTTGTAAGGATATTGATCACAAAGGCGCTGGCCATCAGGTAGATATTGGTAAGTGTATCACGTTTCTGATAATGTTTTTTATCATGGACGTAACTAAAG
>NZ_JBFTIZ010000107.1:0-12013 GCF_056395165.1 Pedobacter sp. 10L46_2 | reverse complement strand
CTGTAACCTTCTCTTTCGTATATTCCACCTACTGTTGGATTACTTGGAACAGAAGCAAATAAAATATTAGATTCGGGGCTGGTACTATTAACTGTAATACCCAGCACGTCATTTTGAAGTATGGTGGGCTCTCCGGCATCTAAAACCTGTGAACTACTTTCGCTGGCTCCTTTAAGATCACTGAAATAAACTAAATTTCTTTGTCTGGAACAGCTACTTAATATAATTAACATTAAGTAACAGAAGAGGTGTTTTAGATTCATAAAATATAATTTAAATTAAACACAATAAATGTTTGATTAAATACTATGATATGAATTTACACACTTATTATAATCCGTGAACCATACTTTAACTAGTTGTAAACCATTTTGTAAAAAGTTCACAGTTTATTGCACATACCTGTGAAATATCTTTCACAATAAGTAGTTATAAGTTTCTCACAACCTGTGTGATTACTCAGTCCTGCTTTTTAGAAAAGTAAAACATTCTGCTCACTATAATTGTTATCAAGAGGCGAATAGGGAGCAAATCCATGAAAACGATCATCATTGCCACTGATTTCTCTGCATCTGCATTAAATGCAGCACGGTATGCAGCATCGTTAAGTAAACAGCTTCATGCTAAACAAATCTTGTTATATCACTCCTATGAATTACCTGTTGCTACCGAGATTCCATTTCCTGAGAATAGAGATGCACACATTTTACATGAGAAAAGCATCACATCTCTTAATAATGTAAAAACGGCAATTTCGGATCTGTGTGCAGAAGATACCGCTATCGAAATCTTTACCGACGACAGTCCCATAATAATGGGCCTAGAACAGCTTTCAAAGCAATACCCCGATCCTTTTGTAGTTATCGGCATTACAGGGAAAAGCAGAGGACTTACCGCCTTAATAGGTAGTAACACAATAAGCATTGTTAAAAGCGTATCAATGCCCATTCTTGTTATTCCTAATGAGTCGAGTTACACAACTATAAAAAACATGGTGTTAAGTTGTGATTTGAAAGAAGTAAACGAAACCAGCCCGGTAAATACCATAAAGTCATTTATGCATGCTTTAAACACCAGGCTTCTCCTGCTAAACGTTGATCATAATGAATCAGCTCATTTTAATCCTGATCGCATTATAGAACAATATAACCTTCACAAGTTATGGGATAATGAAACTCCGGAATACCACTATACAGATAATCCGGACGTTGCATTAGGAATCATGGAGTTTGCAAAACAGTACGCCTCAGGTATAGTCATAATAGTTGCAAAAACGTATGGCTTCTTTGAGGGGCTATTTCATAAAAGCATGACAAGAAAACTTGCTTTGAATACGCAATTACCCTTATTAATATTAAAGGAAGTCCACCAAAAAGTCCATCAATAATCTACATGATAATCTTTTTGAAAAGACTTACCGCTCCAGGCGCTCTTTGCAGTCCAGTCTGCAGGTGCTTGTGTCCAGAACAAATTAGTTTCAGGTAAGCCCAATGGCAAAAATGAAAGCGTAGCCATATAAAGGCTACCTGTGGATGTATAGTAATCTGCAATATCTGGTTGATGTCCACAAAAACCCAGAGTTAGCCAGTTATTCTTATCAAAAGTTCCTGGTATACTATACATATTCTGTTTAACTTTTGTTAATGCACACCGAACTTGTGCTGGCAAAATAGATTCAGGAAGCTTTTCCATTAGGGCAATCTGACTTAAGGCCTGAAAAGCACCTGTCCTATAAGTAATGGAACGGCCAATTGGAGGGTAAGTACCTTCCGGAGAAATCATTCTTTCCTGGCCTACTGCATAACGTTGCATTCTGATTAATGCAAGCTCATAGCTTTTCTCTTCTGCTAGCTTATGATCAACTAAAATCCGAAGCGTATCAACCATCATTGGATGTATTACAAAGGAATTGTAATAATCAAATGCCAGATTAGGTCCATCGCCATACCATCCATCGCCTTTGTACCAGTCATTCAGGCTATCAACTCCATTTGTTATCCGGACATGGTCATATTCCTCTCCAATAGAAAGCAAAAATGCTTCCGTAATAGCGCCAAACAATAACCAGTTACTGTTAAATGGCTTTCTGTTCCTCAGTGATTTAAATGAGGATACGATCCGTTGCTTAGTTAATGAATCAAGAGGCTCCCATAAAGCCTTTGGTGCCCTTAAAAATGCCTGCGCCAGGTAAGCAGAATCCACAATAGGCTGATAGTCCTTTGAGAAATTTAAAAGATCGGGGCTTGATGGATCAAAGCATTTGTTTAAACCAGTAATAGCGTCTGCTCTCAGTTTTTTTCTCAATACAGCTTCCCTGGTATTGTCATCTGGCAGCGCAATCCACGGGGCAATCCCCGCATAAGTGCGACCTACCGCTTCAAGGTAGGTAACACTTAACGATCTGGAATCAAAAGTTGGCGACTTCTCAAGCGGCATATTTTTCTTCAATGTTCCGCTGGCCAGATTGGAAACCACCGGGCTGGCAATTTTATATAAAAGCTCGCACCAGTATTCCCGGTCATTCCTATATGGGCCTAAGCGATTAGCTTTGTATTCAGCAGCCAAAAGTTGTGTTGAACTCACTACGCCGGCTGCCGTTGCAAATGACATCGCTTCTATAAATTTTCTTCTTCTCATATTTTGGCTTTATCATAATTATTTTCACCACTGCGCTCCTTTTTCTTTGTTTCCAAAACAATCACAAAGGGTTTACTCTGGCTAGCGGGGTTGGCATAAACAAAGTATTCATTGGTGTGCACTTCTTCTACTTTTAAAACCTGGTTCTGGTCGGCAAGCAGATAAGATTTGGCAATCGCAGTTTTAGCAGGTAATTTAACACGATAAGCGCCTGATACCGGAATGTTAAAGACCACCATATATATCTTATCAATACGTGTTTTTTTTGTTGAATAGCCCCAGTCTTGCTTCTCTAAACCACTATATCCACAATTATATATTGCCTCATTGTTAACTTTCATCCAGTCGCCTATCTCCAAAGCAAGCCTTTTCTCCTGGTCACGGATAGAACCGTCTCCTTTGGGGCCAAAATTCAGCACAAAATTCCCACCCAATGAAACAGCTTTTGCTGTCATCTCTATTAACTCAGTTGAAGTTTTAATATGTCCCTTCCATGCTTTATTGTACCCCCATTGATTTTCTGGAATCGTCATTACGCAATCCCAGTCGTTTCCATGTACATCAGCAATCGTATTTGGTAGTTTACGCTCCCATCCTTGTTCATAATCTCCCATAAGTACGTTGTTCGAATCAAAATGGCGTTTTCCATATTCATCCGCTCTAAAACGACTGCCAATAATCAAACCAGGGCGAAGTTTTCGCATTTCGGCTTCCAGTTCATCAGCAAACTTCGCCTGCTTTATCCATGATTTATCCCAGGTGCCATCAAACCATAGTCCTTTAGCTTTTGGATACATAGTCAATAATTCTATTAGCTGATTACGTGTAAATTTTTTGAATCCCTCAAAGGCGATACTATCCGCCCTGGTTTTGATATCATACCGCCATCCCGGATGATTCCAGTCCATAATAGAGAAATATAAGATCACATCTATCCCTGCCTTATCATAAGCATCAACCAATGGTTTCATGATGTCTTTTTTCCATGGAGAATTGGCTACTGTATACGATGTGTATTTACTAGGCCATAAACAGAAACCATCATGGTGTTTGGTGGTAATGGTTACATATCTGGCTCCCATATCCTTTGCAATCGCAGCCCACTGATCAGCATTGAAATTAACGGGATTAAACTTATAAATTAGCGAATCATATGCCGGTTTGGGCATTTCATTCCAGGACCGGATCCACTCTGCGGCACCATTATATTGTTTACCATTCCATTCTCCACCCGGAATAGCATACAAACCCCAGTGAATAAACTGCCCAAGTCCATTACCT
Organism: Pedobacter sp. 10L46_2; assembly: GCF_056395165.1. Taxonomy (NCBI): domain Bacteria; kingdom Pseudomonadati; phylum Bacteroidota; class Sphingobacteriia; order Sphingobacteriales; family Sphingobacteriaceae; genus Pedobacter; species Pedobacter sp. 10L46_2. The sequence continues at coordinate 8,095 of NZ_JBFTIZ010000107.1, read as the reverse complement.
CTCCATTTTTGCATGATGGCATCGGTACGTTTACCCTCACGGTGTGAGCCATGTTTTAGTTTTATCTTTTCAGCATTCTGAGCGTAAACAGTGCCAGTAGTGCCTGCTATTAAAAGGAATAATAAATGTAGAATGATGAAGCTTTTAATTGGTTTTCTAACCATGATTCAGGGAATAATAGGTGTCTTTTCTTTTAATTAAATGGGTTAGTTTTATTTCCAGTTAGGATTCTGTACCAGATTTTTATTAAGGATCAGATCCTCGGTAGGAATTGGAAACAAATAGCCTTTCGTTTCGTCAAATTTGCGACCGGCCGGAATTGTTTTAAAATAAGGCAATATATATCCCTCGGCGCTTAAATAAATGTCCTTGTTAACCACTACTGTAGGGAACTGCGACTGAACAAATTTAATGCCCTCAACAGGAACATTTATCAATTTACCTGCCTTCCATCTCATCAGATCGTCCCAACGGGTATTTTCAAAAGCCATCTCTACACGTCTTTCTCTACGAATTTCTCTTAATAAAGGAGGAATTGAAGCGCCAACATAAGTTTGATAGATCCCATCCAAACGTGAATCTGCAGGCTCATTGCCTATTGTTAAATGCGGCATTCCTACACGGTCCCGCAATTTGTTAATTGTCTGATCAATAACAAGCTGATTCACTTCACCTAATTCATACTTTGCTTCAGCATAGTTTAACAATACTTCTGCAAAGCGAAATACGGGGGCAGCCTGCTGTCCATTGGTAACTCTTTCCCAATCCACAGGATTATTATAGAACCATTTGGCCAAACGATAACCAGTTGGACATTTATTGCCATTCATTCCCGGCAAGTTTGGCAATGGTGCATTATTCGCACCCTGTATGGTGGTATTAGCCAGATTGTAAGTTCCAAAATTGGCAATAGTTTGGGTTAAGCGCGGATCACGGTTTTCCATTTCAGTTTGGATCGATCCCTTTCCTTTGAACAACGGACTTGTCGAAATGGTTAAACCGTCAGCGCATAAATACTCGTCTACCAGGCTACGGGTAGCTCCAAACTGATGCCTTAAATTTTGTGCAAAATAACGGCTAAATGCGGCGCCGTAAGTCACTGCTGCAGAATACTCCCTCCACATAATCACCTCAGGATTGGATTTGTAAGATTCCGTAGCAAACAAGCTATTGTATACGGTATTGTAATCTCCCTGTACTAAACTGTATTTGTTAAGCAAGGCTTCAGAAGCTTCAGCAGAATATCTCAGAAACGTATTCGCATCCAAGCCCAGCTCTGTATGGTACTTTCTGTAGGTACCTTCAAATAATCCAATTCTGGATTTTAAGAACAGTGCCATATCCTTATTTAAACGATTTGTTTCTTCAGTACCTTTGGCCGGCAGGTAGTCTATGGCCCTGTTAAGCATAACCATTACAGAATCCATTACCTCAGCCCTTGGGGTTCTTGCGCCAAACAGCTCCGGTGAATTTATATTTAACGAATGTTGTATCCACGAAACATCACCGAATAGCTTCACCTTATTGAAATAGTCCCATGCTTTAAAAAAATAGATCTCTCCTAAATATTTGTTTGCTATATTATCCGGAAGACTGGCACGCTTATAATTATCTATAAAGAAGTTCAGCTGTCTCACACCTTCAAAATTCCATCCACCGGAACCGCTTCCACCAGAAAGATAGGCAATGTATTCATCGGTACCTACTTTAGAATAGGTAAGCGGTGCGGCATTATCCGTAATTACATCCCCATAAACCAAGGTATTCACATTTACACCATATGGCTGAACCGTACCATCGGCAAAATCGGTTCCAAATCCTACAATGTATTTTGGGTAAAGGCTGTTTGCATACAGCTTTAAGTCGTTCTCGGTTTTCCAGTAATTTTCATCAGTGATCTGATCCAAAGGATAGCGGTCTAACAGATTCTTTTTGCATCCAAAGAGCAGCAAGCAGGCTATTACACCCAGTGTATATATTTTGATATTGTTTTTCATGTTTGTTTAATTTGAGTACTAATTATTTAACCTAAAATGTTGCCTGTAAGCCAAATGCATATGATCTGATAATTGGATAGTTCATCCCAACCAATTCAGGATCAAAAGTTTTCGGAACACTCTTAAATTCAAATAAATTATAGGCAGAAGCAGAAAGTCTTACCCTTTGCAATTTAATTTTATTGGTAAAGCCCTTAGGAAGTGTATACCCTAATGCTAAATTTTTCATGCGCAGGTAAGCACCATTTTCGAGATACCTTGTTTGTACCTGTCTGTTCCTGCTCGCATTTTTATAGGCAGGGTAAAATGCGTCTGTACGCTCCGGAGTCCAGGAGTTATTGTAAGTTTCCCATGTACCTGTTGTACCAGCTCCCCAGTAAAGATTGTTTCCAATCCACAGGTCTCTCTTTCCTACACCCTGTACAAATATATCCAGGTCTACATTCCTGTAGCTAAAATTGGAGTTAAAGCCAAACTGATATCTTGGGGTACTATTCCCTATGATCTTCCTGTCTCCGGAATTCCCAACAGTATTATTTCCAAAATTAATCTCGTTATTACCATCAATATCTTTATATCTCACATCACCTGGAAACCAAAGGCCGGATGAAATTAGCTTTTGAGTGGGCGAATTCGCAATTTCTTCTTTAGTCTGAAAAATCCCGTAGGTTTCATAACCCCAAATCTCACCCATTTTCTGGCCTTCATATAAATACTGATCGCTTAACAGCTTGTTCGGATTATTATCAAACTTTACTACTTCCGACTGGCTATCTCCAAGCGTAAGGGCCAAATCATAATTTAATCCAAAACCTGTTGAATTTCTGTATTTCATTGTTAACTCCCAGCCTTTTGTGTCAATGGTTGCCGAATTTCTGGTTGGCGATGAAGCACCCAGAACAGAAGGATATTTTAAGCCATCAATTAAAATGTCAGAAGTCCTTCTTCTGTACCAATCAAAATTGACTTCAAAGTTTTTAAATGCTGTCAAATCAAATCCAAAATCAATTGTAGTTGCTGTTTCCCAGGTTAAATCCGGATCAACCAGGCCCGGAGGTGTAACCCCCACAGGTCTTACACCATTTAATAGGTATTGAAGCTGACTATTCGTTCCATAGTTTAAGATGTATATGTAATTGGCTACGTTCTGATTACCCAAACTACCATATGAAGCTCTTAACTTAAAATCATTGATATATGGTTTTATGCCTTTCGCAAAAGATTCCTCGCTTACGCGCCATCCCGCAGAAAATGAAGGAAAAAACTTATAACGTATGTCAGAAGGGAACTTAGAAGTACCATCATAGCGACCATTTGATTCAAATAAATATTTGCCATCATAGTTATATGTAAAACGATAAAACAGACCACGAACTGCCCATTCCTGTTCACTATCGCCTACTGTTCTTTCTCCTTGTGCCTGCCCAAGAACCGGAACATTTGAATTGATCATGTTTCTTTGGGCCGATACGCTTTGGTCGGTATACCATTCCTGGTTAAAACCCACTGTTCCATGAAAATTATGCTTATCCGCTATTGTCTTGGCATAATCGGTAAAGATATTTATGGTGTACTTATTAGAATTTAAATTATACCGGTAAACATAATCAGGATCAGTATGAACTGCAGTAAATGAACCTACTGTACTTTCCAGGCGCTCTAAACGTGGCAAAATTGTTTTTTGAATGTTGCTATTGCTTAGATAAGAAAAGTCTCCTTTTAAAGACCATTCCTTTGTAAGTGTAAAAGTTGGTGCAGCTGCTAATAAAATATTCGATTTAGTTTCCTTGTCAGACGAACCATACTCCATAAAAGACAATATATTATCTGTATATTTTTGTGGCAGATTTAAAGATGAGGGAACATGTATCGGCATATTCACATTTCGGTTAGGCTCCTGCGACATTGCTGTCCACCAGCCCCCTTTGCCCGATGGGCTAACCGGTTCTATATAAGTTGAACTGTTATAGGCTGTTCTGAAATCCATTTTAAACCACTGGTTTACTTTTGAACTTACATTTAACAAGGCGTTATAACGTTTAAAATTATCTGTATTAATCTTGTATAATCCGTCCTGGTCCTGATAACCAATAGAGCCATAAAATGATGTTCTATCGTTTCCACCCGACAATGACAAGTTATGCTTTTGCATAGGCGAAGACTTTAACAAGGCTTCCTTGTATGGATTTACATTGCCTCTCCATAGAATATTGGTTTTATTTACGTCGGCATCTGCAAAATAATAAGGTTCATTATTTATAGGGTCATCCATATACTCCTTAATCTTCTGCAGTTTCAATATTTCATTTGAACCGGCCGAAATACCTTCCAGCTCCGAAGCTTTAATACTTGCCTCCTGAATGGTATAGGCATCCAATATGTCCGGAACAGCTGTAGGTGAGCTCCATTGAAAGGAATTAGAATAATTCACTTTTGTTTGTCCGCTTTTGCCAGATTTGGTCTTTATCAAAAGTACACCAAATGCTCCTCTGGCTCCATAAATAGCGGCAGAGGCTGCATCCTTTAACAAGGTAACAGACTCTATATCTTCCGGATTTAATTGGTTAGGATCCATCTCAATCCCATCCACCAGTGTAAAAGGCTGCCCAGATGAAAACTTAATCTTATTACCATCATTCTTATCCTTATAAAAGGAAGTAGCTCCCCTGATATTGTAAGATGCAGAAGTATTAGGACTGCCATTAGAAATACTAACATTAAAATTAGGCATCACTCCTTGCAGCGCCTGACCAAGGTTCGCCGTTGGCCTGTTTTCAAGCATCTTTGAATCGATCTGACTAACTGCACCTGTTAAATTTGCCTTCTTCTGTACGCCATATCCCACTACCACTACTTCATTAAGTTTATTGTTCTCCTCCTGCAGGGCAACTTTTAAACTTGTATGCTCATTTTCAATAACAATACGTTTAGTGGTAAAACCAATGGCAGTAAATACCAATACGTCATTAACATTAGCTGTAATCTGGAAATTCCCGTTTACATCACTTGCGGTGGTGGTATTAGATTTTTCTACCTTAATGTTCACACCTGGTACCGGAAGGTTACTGGCGTCAACAACCTGGCCTTTTATTAAAGCTTTCTGCTGGCTCTTTTTAAAAGGAATTGTCTTTGGTAATGACAATTTAAGCGGGTCAGTCTTTCTTTCCGCGTGTGCGTCTAAAACTATGCTATTACTGAAAGTCAGCCAACAGATAAGTCCAGTCGCATAGAAGCGTAGATTTTTTGATTTCATGAATTCATTGTTTAGGTTTAAAGATTAGTTTGATGTTTTGGTTATAGTGGTTCATTCTGCAAACGTTTTCATATCACCTCCCTCAGTTGATAATGTTTGCATTTAATGGAATCAAAACTGGCTGTTAATTCTTTCAAAAAAGATGAAAATTCTAAATCATATGGTAGAAAATTCAAAACTAAAGGAGTATTTTCACACCTTTAATTGATTATGAAGGCATTTTGTCTCTTCTTCCTTCTACTTTTACCATTTCATAACTATGCCCAAAAGGGAGCTGCCTTCAGCAATCTTAGCATGGAAAATGGTCTGTCTCAAAGTTCCGTTATAAGTATCGCTCAGGACCAAAAACATTTTCTATGGTTTGGTACCAGACGAGGGTTGAACAGATACGACGGTTTTCAGTTTAGGATTTATACCAACAATCCAAAAGACAGTAAAAGCATACCTCATAATGTAATCGATTGCCTGTTGGCCGACTCCTTTGGTCAGTTGTGGATCGGTACAATTAATGGGCTAAGCCGATACGATAATAAGAACGACAACTTTATCAAAGTCAAAATTCTAAACGACACCATAAATTGCATCTATGAGGATCCTCAGAAAAATCTGTGGGTAGGTACTTACAACGGGCTTGGTTTACTAGACAGGAAAAGCGGCAAATTCAAAATATTCCGTTTTAATAAACTTGATAAAAACCAACGGATAAATAACATATATAGTCTGTTTAAAGATCATGAGCAGAACCTGTGGGTTGGAACAGGCTATGGATTAATACGAATGACCATAAATAACGGCCAGTCCAGGGCAGTCCTCTTCAAAAATTCAGCTCACTCCTCTACCAGCATCAGTGCTAACTATATCACCAGTATCACCAGCGATAAAGCCAACAACATCTGGATTGGTACCGACAAGGGTTTAAACTTATACCAAACAAGGGGTACATTCGCGCACTACACCCATAACTCAAACAACATCCACACCCTTGTTCATAACGACATACGCGACATCATCTGCAATAAGGACGGAACACTATGGATAGGAACACAAGAAGGCTTAAGCATATTAAACCCCAAAACAAAAATATTCACCAATTACAAACACAATCCTGATCAGAATGGAGGTCTTACCCAGAATTCACTACACAGCATTTTTCAGGATGTTAGTAACACCGTCTGGATTGGAAGCTTTTACGGTGGGGTCGATGCCCTTTTCCCCTATTCTACTGGTTTTAAAACTTATAGAGCAAGTGGACTGATTTCCAGCCTGAGCAGCAACATCGTCAGCACAATTGTTGAAGATGACCGCCACAATCTCTGGATCGGAACAGAAGGCGGTGGGCTCAACCATTTTAATCGTAGCAATAATACCTACACTCATTATAAATCCATTCCCGGTAACAACAATACATTACCCTCTAATCTGGTTAAAACGGTCCTGCGGCAAAAGAACGGCAACCTGATTATTGGCATGCACGAAGGTCTCATTAGCATTTTTAATCCGGCAACTAAGGCCTTTACCCGGCAAATAACCAATGTAAAAGACACCAGTAACAATCGGGGCAGTGCAGATATTATGACCATACTTGAAGATAGTAATGGTATGATCTGGGTCGGCTCCAGAGACGGGCTCAATAATATAAGTAGCTCTAGTGATCACACATTAAAAAGCCCCATTGAGAAAAAACTACTTTCCAGATATGTCCAAACACTCTTTGAAGACGCCGACAAAAACATTTGGATAGGCACAACCAAAGGGTTGCATCTTTACTATCCAAAAACGGGAAAGCTAGCGTATTTCACAAAAAAAGAAGGAAATGCCGATAGTTTGCAGTCAGATTACATCAACTGTATCATACAAACCTCAAATGGAAAATTTTGTCTTGGAACCTATTTTGGCGGGGTTTCCTTATTTGATTCCCGAACAGGGAAATTTAAAACCTATACACAAAAAGATGGTTTGTGCAACAACAATGTACTTGGCATTATTGAAGATAAAGAGGGTAATTTATGGATCAGCACGGATAATGGACTGTCAATACTCAATCCGATAACCGGAAAATTCAAAAATTACACTAAAAGCGATGGCCTTGCAGGAAACGACTTTAATATGAGGTCCTTTTTTAAGGACCATAACAATGAATTCTTTTTTGGAGGTTATAATGGTCTTACTTCGTTCTTTCCCAACCAGATAGAGATCAATACTCATATCGATCCTATTGTATTTACAGAGTTAAAGCTTTTCAACCAACCTGTCGCTGTAAATGGCCCGGATCAATTGCTAAAAGAAAATATTAATACTACCAAAAACCTTAGGTTCAAACATAATCACAATAATTTTAGTCTGGGTTTTGCCCTGCTAAATTACATCAGACCAGACAAAAATAAATATACTTATAAGTTAGCAGGGTACGACAAAGACTGGATCAATTCAGACATTCCAAACGCCAGCTATGCTAATCTTCCATCCGGAGAATATACATTTGTAGTTAAAGGAGTTAACAACGACGGCACACCAGGCCAGGCATCAGCAAGCATTAATATCACCATATTACCTCCTCTATGGGCTACCTGGTGGGCATATTTATGCTACCTGCTCCTATTTTCAGTCATACTCTTCCTTACCGTGAGGTATCTTTTTATACGTGCATTATTAAAACGATCAGAAGATGTGCAAAAGATGAAGTTAAACTTCTTCACCTATATCGCCCATGAGATTCGAACTCCGTTAACATTAATTCTTGCACCATTAGAAAACCTTGCTAAAACATCACAGGATAATCTGGAAATTCATCAACAGGTTATTCCAATAAAAAACAATGCCGACAGGCTAATGAGGCTTATAACGG
>NZ_JBFTIZ010000106.1:0-13712 GCF_056395165.1 Pedobacter sp. 10L46_2 | reverse complement strand
CATCAGTTTCTATTAATGAACTATCGGACTATCAGGATCTGGAAAAGCTTATAGAGGTAGAAATAAAAGGTTTTCCGGAAAAAATGCGCCATGCATACCTGCTTAAACATGCTCATCATTCCACATCTGAAATAGCAGAAAAACTAAACCTTGCTGAGCAGACGGTTTCAAATCATATTTGTGAAGCAATGAGAAGGATCAGGAAGAGGTTAAGTGAAAAATTCCCCGAGCGACTGATTAATTAATACAAACTTAACAATTTCTCAAAGTAGATTCGAGTGTTTGAAGTTACTTATAAGAAAGAGCAGAAGTTTGGAATCAGAGCAGTTTAAAAAAATACTAGAACGTTATGTCAGCGGAATGGCAAGTGACGACGAAAAGCAAATCGTCGAGAATTGGTATGCTTCATACGATGATGAAGCTGCTATGCAAGAGTTTTCTGAATCTGGTAAAGAAGAAATCATTAAGGCTGAAATGGAAAATGCTATTTTAGCCAAGAGGGATAATTTTTCAAATACAAAAGTATCGTTATTTAAACATTACTATAAGTATGCTGCAGTATTGGCTTTAATTATACCCGCACTCTTTTTTGGCAGAAAATTCTTAAAGCCATCAAATGACTTTAAGAAATCTGTAGAAAACGAAGTATTTAGCGTAGTGGAGACTAAAAACGGAGAATACAAAAAGATAATCCTTGCAGATCAATCTGTCATTCAAATGAATCCCAGAACAAAACTGCGGATACCAGCTAAATACGTGCTGAATTCTTCAGGTGAGCCGGTTTATTCCGATAGGTCAATTTTTTTAGATGAAGGAGAAGCTTTTTTTGAAGTTACTAAGGATGCTAAACACCCATTTGTAGTTTATACCAAACAAATTAAAACACGTGTATTGGGTACTAAGTTTGCCGTGAGTACGCAACCGAAAGCCATAACCGAGGTAAGTGTTACTGAAGGAAAAGTGGAGGTGAGCGATAGTAAAAACGTGTTTGATCGTTTGCTCCCTGGCAAACGTTTACACTATAATTCGAAAACAAGTAAATGGAAAACAAGTGATTTTGCTACGCGTGAGCATAACGCATGGTTTGAACAGGTAACAGATCTGGACCATGCTTCGTTTGCAGAATTGGCAAAAGTTATGAAAATTAATTATGGTATAATTCTAAAAGGCAGCAGGACCGCTACTTCAAGTTACTTATATAATATACAAATACGGTCTGCACGTTCACTTGATCAGACTATGAAAATAATTTGTTCAGTACATCAAAATAAATATAGGAGGATAGGAAATGAAATAGTGATATACTAAAAATAAAAAACCGGATCTGAAGCAGATCCGGATTGATAAATTCAACAGGAAGTAGTTTGAGACCCTCTACCTGTTGGATCTTGTAGAATCTTATTTATCAATAAAATAACAAATATATGAAAAAACATTTACTGCTTTTGCAGAAGATTATGCGTTATACACTGCTTATCTACGCCTTTATAATCGCCAGTACGCAAATATTATTTGCAGACAATTCCAGTGGCCAGGTTTTAAATAAAAGAGTCAATATTACCTTTAAAAATGAAAATCTGCTTATTGCGATAGAAAAGCTGCAAATGAAAAGCGGAGTCGATTTTGCCTACGACCCGGCATACCTAAAACTTAAAAGATGATTCAGAACCCAGGAGAAAGATTTTAGTAACGAAAAAATAGAAGAAATTTTAAAATCTATTTTTGACGAAACGGGTCTTACTTTCCGCGAAGAGGTGAAAGGAACCATCACCTTAATTAAAAATGAAGATCCCGGTAAAATTACCGGTAAAATTGTTGACGAAAAAGGCGAGCCACTCCCTGGAGCGAGCATCAAAATTCTAGAACTAAATACAGGAGTGCAGAGTAAGGTTGATGGTACTTATAGTATTAATGTTGCACCGGGTGTTTACACACTTGTAGTTAGTTTTGTGTCTTACGGCTCATCTACACAGAGCAGGGTTGTGGTAAAACCCGGAGAAACAACAACACTAAATGTTTCACTTACTGCGCAAACAGGCACTTTAAATGAGGTATTGGTAGTTGGGTATGGCACACAGAAAAGAGAAAACCTTACGGGAGCTGTTGATCAGATCTCTTCGAAATCATTAGAGAACAGACCTGTGCCTAACCTTACACAAGGACTTCAAGGGCTGCTACCCAATCTGAACATCAAAATGATGGACGGAAAGCCAACGCAGTCACCGAGCTATAACATCAGGGGAACTACGTCTATTGGGCAGGGCGGAAGTGCATTGATTCTGATTGATGGTTTTGAAGGAGATCCAAGTTTGCTGAACCCAAATGATGTAGAAACAGTGTCTATTCTAAAGGATGCCGCCTCAGCAGCAATTTACGGTGCCAGGGGTGCGTTTGGTGTTGTGCTTATCACGACCAAAAGACCAGAAAAAGGCAGAACAACTGTGAACTTCTCTAGCAACTATGCTTTAAAGAACCCGTTACAAACGCCCGACTTTGTAACCGATGGATACACCTGGGCAAAAATGTTTGCCGAAGCATTTGTAAACGGAGATGGCTCTTTTCCTCAGAACGTTAATAAAACCCAGAAATTTTCTCAGGCTTACTTAGATGAGTTTAAAAGAAGAGCCGAATCGGGACAACCTTACAATGAAGTAGAGGTAAATCCAACAACAGGTGAGTATACTTATTACGGAAATACAGACTGGTATGGTCAATTGTACAAAAAAAATACAGTAGCTACAGAAAACAATTTGTCCATCAGTGGGAGTAGTGATAAAACCTCCTTTCTGGTTTCAGGTCGTTTTTTAGGGCAGGATGGACTTTTCAGGTATAACACTGATGACTACAACATGAAAAACATCCGTGCAAAGGGATCTGTACAGGTATTTCCATGGCTAACCATAGAAAACAATGCCGACTACTCTGTAATGAATTATCATAATCCTATTAACGTAGGAGAAGGCGGAGGAATCTGGAGGAACATTGCGGATGAGGGTCACCCGACTATGCCGATGTTTAACCCTGATGGTTCCATGACTTTTACTGCTGTATATACTGTAGGAGATTTCTATTATGGAAAGAACGGTATTGATACGAAAAGACAGGTTTTTAGGAATATCACCGGATTGAGATCCAATTTCTTTAATAATAAATTTAGGGTTAATGCTGATTTTACCTTCCGTAATACCAATAATGGTATTAACCAAAAACGCGTTCAGGTACCGTACAGTAATATAAAAGGGATTACTTCTTATGTAGGTACTACTACCAATGACCTTTTATTCGATAGAAGAGAAACACAATACCTGGCTGCAAATATCTATGGTGAGTTTGAAGACAAATTCGGCGACGATCATTATTTAAAAGTAATGGCCGGATATAACTATGAAGAATCTACCTACAAGAGACTCTCTACGCAGCGGAACGGGATCATTTTTGAAGATGCAACTGATTTAAATCTGGCACTCGGACAAGCAATTAATACATTAGGAGCTTATGAGCAATGGGCAATATTAGGTGGTTTTTCAAGATTGAACTATTCCTTTAAAGACCGTTACCTGTTAGAGGTAAATGCGCGCTATGATGGATCCTCAAAATTCCCTTCTGGTCAGCGTTACGGATTCTTCCCTTCGGTTTCAGCCGGATGGAGAGTTAATAAGGAATCTTTCTGGAATGTTTCAGATAAAATTATCTCAGACCTGAAAGTACGTGCATCTTATGGCTCATTGGGTAACGGAAATATAAATTCGTATGAATTTCAGGAGCTTTTTCTTGTCTCGCAGTCACCATTGGTACTGGGAGGTGTAAGGCCTCAAACCACTAAGCAACCTGGTGTGCTTCCAGACCAGATTACCTGGGAAACTTCTACTACCACCAACTTTGGTTTAGATCTGGCAATGTTGTCTAACCGTCTGACTTTCAGTGGCGACGCCTATGTTCGGAAAACTACTGATATGTTTACCGTAGGTTTAACAGCTCCTGCTGTTTTTGGAAATACTGTACCAAAAGGAAACTATGCAGATTTGACAACCAGAGGATGGGAAGCCTCAATATCATGGAACGACAGGATTGGTAATGCAGATAAACCTTTTAAATATAATGTTCGCTTAACCCTATCTGATAGCAAATCGAAGATTGATAAGTACAACAACCCCACTAAATTGCTTACAGATGTAGGAAATAACGGGACCGGTAAGGAGTATTACGAAGGCCAGACAATAGGAGAGATCTGGGGCTATGAAACAGAAGGTTTCTTTATAGATCAGGCTGATATTGATGCACATGCCAAGCAAAGCCCGCAAATGCGCGCCTCACCAACCAATATCTGGTATCCTGGCGACATCAAACTGAAAGATACCAATGGTGATGGTTTTGTGAATATTGGAGACAATACTGTGGACAAACCAGGCGATAGAAGAATTATAGGAAATTCTGCTCCAAGATATTTGTATAGCATAAGTCTTGGTGCCGACTGGAACAATTTCTTTTTCTCTACATTCTTCCAGGGTGTTGGTAAACAGCAATGGTACCCGAGTACAGAAACCGAAATGTTCTGGGGTCAGTACAACAGGCCATACAACAACATTCCTACTTTTCATGTGGGCAATATGTGGACACCTGAAAACACAAATGCTTATTTCCCAAGAACGATGTCGCGTGCGGCTTCCAGCAACACCAATAGGGAGCTTGGCGTAGCGCAAACTAAATACCTGCAGAATGTTGCTTATTTGAGGATGAAGAACCTTCAGATTGGTTACAATTTACCTGCAAAACTGATTTCACGTATTGGGGCGCGCTCAGCAAAAATATTTTTTTCAGGAGAGAACCTATTCACCTACTCGCCACTCTATAAAATTGTGAAAACCATAGATGTGGAGAACGCAGTACCCTCAGATCAGGATCTGAACTCAGGCAGTACCAACGGAGATGGTTACAACTATCCTTTGATGAAAAGCTATTCATTAGGCTTAAGCTTAGGGTTTTAACCGTTATTGATGAACATTATAAACAGATAATCATGAAAAAACAATATATATGGATACTACTGAGCTGCTTGTGTTTTACAGCCTGTAAGAAGCTTGATCAGGAACCTCAATCTACCCCAACAAATAAAGCTGTTTTTGGCAGTGAAAGTGGTCTGAAGCTCTATACCAACTCTTTTTATGCAATGGATTTCTTGCCTAAGAATTCCACCAGTCAGGATGCTGTTTCTGACTACCTGGCTGTAAAATCTGTTTCCGATTTTATAAGACCGGGGATATTCACTCCAAGCCAGAGTACGGGGTGGACATGGACAGACCTTAGAAACATCAATTACTTTATTGAAAATTGTAAAGATCCTTCTGTTCCTATTGATATTAGAAATAACTATCTGGGTATAGCCAGATATTTCAGGGCATATTTTTATATGGAGAAAGTGAAGAGATTTGGTGACGTACCATGGATTGGCAAACCGCTGAACATCAATGACCCTGCATTATACGCCGGTCGTGATAAAAGAACGCTGGTGATGGATTCTGTGCTAGCCGACCTTGATTTTGCCTGTGCTAACATCAAAGCAACTAACGATGCAACCCGCAGTACAGTTACCAAATGGGTGGCCTACGCTTATAAGTCCAGAATCTGTCTATTCGAAGGAACTTTCAGAAAATACCATACTGAACTTGGCCTGCAGTCTAGCGCATCTGCATGGCTTGAAAACGCTGCATCAACCGCAAAAGAGATTATGGATAAAGGAGGGTATTCAATCAACACAGCCGGAGGCCCGGGTGTTTCCTATCGTCAGGTATTTACCAGCACAGTCCCTGTTGCAAGTGAAGTACTACAGGCCGCTGTAAGTGACCTTACTTTAAATGTATTGAATGAGGCAAACTGGTGGTGGACCAGCGGTACATATGGTGCCAAAGCAAGTTTTACCAGAACATTTATCAATACATATTTGAATCTGGATGGAACTCCCTTTACCAACGACCCTGCTTATACCACTATGCTGTTTAAGGATGAAGTGAAAAACAGAGACCTTAGATTGAAACAGACCATCCGCTCTGGAAATTATAAAAGAATAAGTGGAGGTGTACAAATTCCTGCGCCTCCGGTATTCTCGTATACTTTTACCGGTTATCAACCGATAAAATGGACATTGGATGACATGTATTATGATGCCGGAGCACTTAATATTAACTCGATTGCATTATTCCGTTATGCTGAAGTGCTGTTAAACTATGCGGAAGCCAAAGCAGAACTTGGTACACTTACTAACGAAGATTGGGCTGCAACCGTTGGAGTACTTAGGGCAAGAGGCGGGATAACAGGTGGATTATCAGCAAAGCCAATAATTGCGGATCCGTACCTTATTGCTAACTATTTTCCTGGAATTACTGATCCATCTATTTTGGAAGTAAGGCGAGAAAGGGGGATTGAGCTTAGTCTTGAAGGTCTTCGCTACAGTGATATCTTAAGATGGAAAAGAGGCCCGCTTATGGATCAGGAATGGGACGGTTTTTATGTTCCTGCTTTGGTTACACCTATGGATCTTAATGAAGATGGCATACTTGACGTAGCTTTCTATCAAGGTGCAAAACCAAAACCTGAAGTTGCAGGAGTTACGTATGTGGACGTTTCAGCAACAATTGGCGGTAAAACAAATTCCCAGTTGCTCAAAAATGGTACTTTTGGAGAGCTAATCTGGATGAATGAAATAGTGAGGAAGTGGGATGATAAAATGTATTATTATCCAATTCCTCAGGCAGATTTACAAAAGAACCCTGCTCTTGGACAGAATCCAGGTTGGCAAGGCAACTAATTAGATTATAAAACAAATTAAATAGACATGAAAATAAGACAAATCATTCTTTCTATATTTTTGGTAGTAATGAGCGTTAGCGCTTTTGCTCAAAAATTCACTATTGGATCTTTTAATATTCGTTATGACAATGCCGGAGATGAAGGTAACAGATGGTCGCAAAGGGCTCCTGTAGCTGCAAATCTCTTACGTTTTCACGAATTCGATATCTTCGGTATTCAGGAAGGATTAAAGAATCAGGTTGACGACCTAAGTAAATTGTTGCCAGAGTATGCACATTACGGTTTAGGTCGCGATGATGGTAAAGACGCTGGTGAGCACTCCTCTATCTTTTACCGTCAGGATAAATTTAAGTTACTTGATAAAGGTGATTTTTGGTTGTCTGAAACGCCTGACAAACCAGGAAAAGGATGGGATGCTACTTGCTGTAATCGTATTTGTACCTGGGTACATCTTCAGGATATAAGCAGTGGTAAAAAGTTTTACTACTTTAATGCGCACTTTGATCATCAAGGTAAAATTGCACGTGTAGAAAGTGGAAAGCTAATTGTAAAAAAGATCAGCGAAATAGCAGGTGATGCCCCAGCTGTTTTTACCGGAGATTTGAATGGCGGTCAAAAGAGCGAATGGTATTTAACATTGGCCAATTCAGGTATTTTAACTGATACCTATACGCAGGTTAAACATCCATATGCAAATAATTCATCGTTTAATGCCTGGGGCAAAAGCGTAGATGGTTATGAAATTATAGACCATGTATTTGTTACTAAGGGTTTTAAAGCCGACAAATGGGGGATTCTTACCGATACTTATCATGGTAAGTTTGTTTCAGATCATTTCCCAATTCTGGTAAATGTAACATTAGTAAAATAATCTATTAACCACTAAGAGGCCATAACATTTTATAATGGTATGGCCTCTTTTTTGTTGGGTATTTTACTATGGTAAAAGACAATACAAGCAGATTTAGTAACAGAGTTGAAGACTATGTTAAATATCGCCCGGGATATCCGGTAGAGATCATCAATTTCCTTCAGTCTAAGTTTGGTTTATCTCCGGATAAAATTATTGCAGATATTGGAGCTGGCACAGGAATTTCTGCTGAACTATTTCTTAATTCAGGATATGAGGTTTTTGCTGTTGAACCAAATACGGAGATGAGAGAGAAGGCTATTGAACTTCTTGGACATCTTCCAGCATTTCATGCAGTAGATGGGACCGCGGAAAACACGAAGTTAGAAACCGATAGTATTGATGCTGTAGTAGCTGGCCAGGCCTTTCACTGGTTTGACAGGGATGCGGCGCGAGCTGAGTTTAGCAGGATATTAAAACCAAAGGGTTTAGTTGTACTTATCTGGAACGAAAGAAAAACTACATCTGCCTTTGAGGTTGCATATGATGAACTGATCATTAAGCATGGAAAGGACTATGTGAAGGTAGATCACAGAAATATTGATGAAATCAAAATCGGAGAATTCTATGCTCCAGAGTCTTTTTCCTATCATCTTTTTCAGAACAAACAGGTTTTTGATTTTTATGGATTGCAGGGGAGATTATTTTCATCCTCTTATATGCCTGCCAGAGGAGAAAATGGTTACGAAGCAATGGTTACAGACTTGAAACAGCTTTTTGAGGACTATAAAGAAGATAATTCAATTACCATTAATTACGATACCAAAGTATATATCGGTAAGGTTTGAAGTAATCATGTGGACTTCGGGTGCTGTCTCTCTGATTCTGACTTGCTTCTGAGTTAACCTAACACCAAAGCCAGACTTTCTTATGTTAATCTTAACCTTAGAACGAACATGAACTTAAGATTAACTGAAGAGGAACCGAAGTAATATACAAGAGGATGAAAAGGCACTACAGAGGCAGGACAGAACCAGATATAAGCCATCATGAAATTTCTAAAGCAATGGGGAGAGCAATCTTGCTGCTTTTTCCAATAATTTCTTGTACACAGGGCGTGAATTCCAATAAACAGGATTAATTTTTAATGCATCTTTCAAATCCCGGTAAAAAATATCGCTTAATTCCGTGGCAATTGGAGTATCGTAAACAATTGCATTTACTTCAAAGTTAAGATCGAAGCTTCTGAAATCCATATTAGCAGTACCAACCATAGCTATCTTTTTATCTGTAACCATTGTTTTTGCATGTACAAAACCTTTTTGATATTGATATATTTCTACACCGGCACTTAGTAGCTCACTATAATAGGATCTGGCGGCAGAGTTTACAAGTATAGAATCTGATACTCCTGGTACTAAAAGTTTAACAGAGATTCCACTTAGAGAGGCAATAATCAATGCATCCAATAAGCTTTCGCCAGGAATAAAGTAAGGGCTTGTTATGAGTATTTCGCTGGTTGCAAGATTGATGGCCTGAATGATAGAGAACAAGATGGTTGGTGATTCGGAGTCGGGGCCACTGGCCGCAATCTGAACAACTTTATTATCGTTTACTGTTTGCAGAGGCTTGGGAGGAAAAAAATCTGTATTGGGCTGAAGCAATTCATCTGCACAGAAATTCCAGTCGCATAAGAATAGGTATTGCAGATATTGTGCTCCCGGACCATCAATTCGGAGATGTGTATCACGCCAATAAAGTTTCTCTGATCCATTGTTAATATATCGGTCGCTAACATTTATGCCACCTACGAAAGCAGTAACGCCATCAATTACAATTATTTTACGGTGGTTCCGGTAATTGAGACGGTTGGCAAAAAGCATAAAATGCACTTTTAAGAAAGGAAAGGCTTCTACACCGTTCTCTACCAATCTTGGAACTAGCTTTTTGCGGATGCTGCGGCTTCCGAAATCATCATAAATAAAACGAACTGTAACCCCTTCCTTCGCTTTTTCAATCAAAGCTTGTTCAATTGCGTGGCCTATTTCATCATCCTCATAGATATAGTATTCAATATGGATATGGTGTTTTGCACTTTTAATTGCATTTAATACTTCCGGAAATTTTTGCTCACCATTGATCAGTAGTTTTAAAGCATTTTTTGAAGTTAATGGACTCATAGAATCCTTTAATATCATAAATGCCAATTCCTTGTTGCCAAGAACAGCATTGCCATTTTCCTTAAAAGTGAGCTCTGAATACTGAAGTATGTCGTGCCTGAATTTATTTGCCAGATCATCGTTGCCATAAAGTTTTTTGCTATACATTTTTCTGTGTCGGTAATTGATACCGAAAAAGAAATAGAAGAGCATCCCAAAAAAAGGGACAAATATGGCAAACAACAAATATGCGAGGCTTTTGGTTGTGCTTCTGGTATCGTATATAATGCGCAGACAAACAAAGATTAAAAGAACAACGTAAATGATTTCTGAAATCAGCAGCCAGTCCATAATAGTGATAAGCAGTTAAAACGAATAGATATGTAGTAAGTTAATAATTCCTGACCAATAAATAGATGAATAAATTATATTTACGGTAACAACACACAAGAACCAAACCTAAGAACCAAATAATGAAAACATTAACTCTTTTGGCGTTATTTTCTTTTTCTATTGCTATGCATGCCAGTGCGCAATTAGAAAAAACTGCATTTCAGACAGGTAGTGCCTGGAAACCCGAAATAGATGTACGGTCTGATATTGCAATTGTTTACGGGGCAAATGACAGGCAGGGTATGACGTTTCAGGAGCGCGTAAACTCATGGAGAGACCATGGCTACCAAACACACTTTATGACAGGGATAGCATGGGGGGAGTATCAGGACTATTTTTTAGGTAAATGGGATGGTAAAAATCATCAGGATATTGGCCAGGTAGAAAGAAATGGAAATGTGATTTGGCATGGGGGAGGTGTGCCCTACATAGTGCCCGTACAGTCTTTTCTTGAATATATGAAAACGGCTATCATTAAAAAGGTAATTGACGCCGGCATAACTTCCATTTATTTAGAGGAACCGGAATTTTGGGCAAGAGCAGGATATAGCGAGGTGTTTAAACAAGAGTGGAAAAAGTACTATGGTTTTGACTGGAGGCCACAACATGAGTCGGCAGAGAATACCTATTTATCAAACAAACTAAAGTACCATTTGTATTATGAGGCAATTAAGGATGTTTCCTCGTATGCCAAATCGTATGGTAAAACGAAAGGGTTAGCTATAAAAGTTTACATCGCCACGCATTCACTGGTTAACTATTCGTCATGGCAAATAGTTAGTCCGGAGGCGAGTTTGGCTTCTTTGCCAGGGATTGATGGATACATTGCCCAGGTGTGGACAGGGACATCCCGTGAGCCAACATATTTTGATGGACAGAGGAAAGAACGGGTATTTGAAAATGCCTTTCTTGAATATGGTTCTATGGTTTCTATGACGGCACCTACTGGTAGAAAAATGTTCTTCCTTACAGATCCTATTGAAGATTGGCCACGCGATTGGAGTGATTATAAGCTTAATTATCAGGCCACATTTACAGCTAAGTTGTTGTATCCAATGGTTAATAACTATGAAGTAATGCCATGGCCGGAACGTATTTATACCAGACCTTACAAGTTGGCGAACAGCAAAGAGGCGGTGTTAATTCCTAAGTATTATTCTACTCAGATGCAGGTGATGGTTAATGCGTTAAATGATATGCCACTGTCAGAAAATAAGGTTACAGGCAAAAATGGTATTGGTGTTTTGATGGGCAATAGTCTAATGTTCCAACGCTTTCCTGATCATAAGGGATATGAAGATCCACAGTTTTCTAACTTTTATGGCCAAACATTGCCATTGCTAAAAAAAGGAGTACCTGTACAAACAGTGCACATGGAGAATCTTTCTTTTAAGGGGACGCTTAAAGACATAAAGGTATTAATAGTTAGTTACTCAAACATGAAGCCTGTTTCGGCTGAGGTACATAAGTACATTGCAGATTGGGTTAAAGGTGGTGGTGTTCTGTTCTATTGTGGACGCGATGATGATCCTTATCAATCAGTTATGGAATGGTGGAATACGAAGGGCAATCAATTTAAAGTCCCTTCAGATCATTTGTTTAGCTTAATGAATGTAAAGCCGATTAAGAATAAAAAGGTATCGGTAGGTAAAGGGGCAGTTTATTTGATTAAACAAAATCCTAAAGAGTTTGTGTTAAATGCCAATTCGGCAAATACTTATCTTGACCTTGTTAAACATGCTTATGAATTTGATGCAAAAGCAGGGGAGCTATCCTTTAAAAACAATCTTTACTTGCAAAGAGGTCCGTATGATATTGTTTCCGTAATGGACGAATCTTTAAGTAATGAGCCATATAAAATTAAAGGTCCTGTTATAGATCTTTTTGATCCAAATCTTCCTGTACTTTCAGAGAAGGTGATTAAACCAGGGGAACAAGCCCTTTTATACAATATACTGCGTGTAAAAGATAAAACTAAGGCTATGGTTTTAGCTACAGCATCAAGGATATATGATGAAGTAAGGAATGGAAGAGCATATTCATTTATATGTAAAAGCCCTGCAAAAACGGTAAACAGTATTCGTGTTTTACTTCCCGCTAAGCCTGTAAAGTGTGCTGTTTTAAGCAATAATGGTGAGGAAATAGCCGATGTAAATACTTCATGGGATGAAAGCTCAAATACCCTTTATCTGGGTTTTAATAATAGTCCGGATGGGATAAAAGTAAACCTTACCTGGTAATTGGCAACTAACGCGCGAATATTTCAAACAACCTGCGATAAGCATTGTTGTTAAAATAAAAAAATCATGATCACACCAGAAAACAACATACCTCTTGATGATTCTGAAAATTCAGAAGCAGAGGATCAGCAAAGTCAAAAAGACATTCATTCAAATGGTTTGGATGATACCTTTGAAGAAGAGAAAGTAGAACAGCCGGAAATAGAATTGTTCGAGCAAGCCTCTAAGGCTTCAGAAGCATCTTATACTTTAGAGCCTGAAAAGGGAATAGCGCCGAAAAAGGAAGGTAAATGATGAAAGTTTTAATTCTACTTGTTGTCCTTATCTGCAGCGCAATTGTTGGTAGGGGGCAGGTAGCATCTGTAAACTCTATAATGAAGGAGGTTGAAAAAAGCTATCATGCAGGCGAATATGAGGCTACATTAATCCAATTGGAGCAGGCACAAAAAATAGCAAGGAAAATAACCCCTGCTATTTTGTATTGGAGGATTTTAGCACAAAAAGCCTTATTGCCTGGGGTTAAAGATCCGGCATTTTATACCAATATGAAGAAGTTTGAAGAGCTGGAAATGCTAAGGGAAAATTGTAATTTTTACTTGAAAAGTTATGGGGAATTGCCAGCTCTTAGTGAACAACGTAATAAAGTATATGAGGTGCAGCGGAGTTTGAAAGGCTATCCAGTGGCAAAAGTAGAGTTCGATGAGATTATGCACCTGAAGAATGCGGTGAAGTCGAATCATTAAGAGACAGCGTTTACTTTATTGCCAATTCCTGTTCTTCGTGAAGGAGGATGCTATCTCTAATTGAATTCAGTAAAGTCAGGTCTACTTTGCAGTCCAAACTTTGTCTGCAATGCCTGCGATCCTCTTTATCAATTTCAATTGTTCCAATTCTTTCCTGACGGTCATCATAGATCTGATATTGTTTGTTTTTGATCGCTTTTATATTTAAAAAGCGACCGAAGGGCTTATTATCAGCAACTTCAATTCTAAACTGTTCCATAATATTTTGGTTTAATGTACCCCCTTTAACAAACCAAACAAAAGATTGTTCCTGAAAAATAGCTGTTTTTGCATTAATTTTGTTGCTTAACCTGTTTATAATGATTTCATTAACCCGAACCACTTCTGATAATCCAGATTTCAAGTCATTAGTACTGCTACTCGATAAAGAACTAGCCATCCGCGATGGCGATGATCATGCGTTTTATTCTCAGTATAACAAAATAGTAAATATCAAAAATGTTGTAATTGCTTATGATAATGG
>NZ_JBFTIZ010000105.1:0-12254 GCF_056395165.1 Pedobacter sp. 10L46_2 | reverse complement strand
AGGAAGCATACGCCCATGAAACATCAGGTCGGTTCCTTTACCAATCAAGGTAATGTTGTTGAATTTTTCTATTTCTATACCTACTATTTTTGGGTTGTCCTGATCGTGATTCGAGATATAATATTCTCGCTTAATAGCACCTTCTGGATAAAAATCATACCTACCTTTTTCAAACTGAATAATCACCTTATCGAGATCCGAAGTTTTACTTTTGATCTCCTTAAGCAATGAAGTTAGCAGAGGTGTGGTATTTTTTCCAGAATTAGGTTTTATGCCATAAGCCGATAACTTGTATATTTTGACGTTACTTTGCGCCATTAATGAAAAGTTTAGAGCTGTGGTTAATAAAACCAATAAGATGATTTTTTTCAAGGTGTGTAGTTTATTTTAGTTTTACGAATCTCAAAACTATTAAAAATATTGGATTGGCGAGGGATTATCAATTTTAGCAACTACTAAACAAAAGGGATAACCATAAATTCGCGAATTAACGCAATATATTGACTTGATATACTGGCACTATGAGTTATCACGTATTATTCTATGACGTTAAAAAAAGTTAAACTTGATTGCAAAATATAGCAGTGAATCCTTAATTCTGTAAATTAGATCTATGATAAGAATTAAACGCTCTCTTTTCCCCATACTCCTGTTATGCAGCGCATTAACACAGGCGCAAAGCAAGTTTAACGGCAACTTTGAAGTGCTAGACAGCACAGGAAATCCGGAGGGTTGGAATCTTAGAATAAAAACCCAAAGCCCGTACATCGTAAAACTGGATAGTACAATTAAACTGCAAGGAAAATATGCCATTTCTATTACCGACAGTGCAGGTGCTGATTACGGGGGCATAAACTTTAAAATAAACAAAAGATTTAAGGGAAAACAATTAATGCTAGTTGGGAACCTAAAAACCCAAAACGTAACTGGTGGTTTTGCTGGGATCTGGATGCGCACAGATGGCATCAATGGAAAAAGTGTGGGCTACGAGAATTCAGAGAATCAGGCTTTAACAGGCACAAATGACTGGAAAGAGTTTATGATTCAGCTACCTTATGATGGTCGTGAAATAGTAGCCATAAACGTTGGTGCGGTACTGGCTGGCAAAGGCACGGTCTGGGTTGATAGCTTGCGCCTGTATCTGGACGAAAAGCCAATAGATGAAGCGCGGGAGCAACAAGCTAATATATATCAGGCATTAAAAGACACGGTACTAAATCAAAACTCTGGAATAGATGCCATTCCTTTAACCCCCTCAACTCAAAAAAACTTAAGCTTACTCGGGGAAGTATGGGGCTTTCTAAAATACCATCATCCGGCAGTAGCCAATGGTGATTATAACTGGGATGCAGAACTTTTCCGTGTATTGCCTGAGGTTCTTAGCTGCAGAACCGATATACAGGTATCGCAGGTGATGGAAAAATGGGTTGATAAATTAGGCAAAGTTCCGCCCTGCGCAGATTGCAAAACACAGCCTAGCCTTGCAACCATCGCCGTTAGACCTGATTACGGAAGCTTATTCAAGAATAAAATTTTTAGCAAAACGCTTTCTGCCAAACTGGATTACATTTTAAAGAACACAAACATCACAACGAATTATTATGTAGGTGGTCTGATTAATATAAGAAACAGTTCTTTTTTGCATGAAAACAAATACGCTGACAAGAAGTACCCTGATGCAGGTTTACGCTTATTGGCGCTTTATCGTTACTGGAGTATGATTCAATACTTTTGTCCAAACAGAGAACTAACTACTGAGAAGTGGAGCACTATCCTTCCTGCTTTTATCCCACAGGTAATTAAAGCTGATAATGAACATACCTATGTAAAGGCAATGGTTAAACTAATTGCAAGTATCCACGATTCGCATGCATTTATTGAAAGCGAAGTCCGTGAACAGGATCTGGGAAGATATAGATTGCCCTTTGATGCCGGATTTGTGGGGGATCAGCTTATAGTTACAAGTTCTCTCAAAGAAACCTTTGACCTTACTAAGAACCTAACCCGAGGCGATATTATAACTGCTATTAACGGAGAGGAAGTACAATCGTTAATTAATAAATACTTGCCTATCACCCCAGCTTCAAACCATGGAACTGCATTGAGAGATATGACTAGTGTTTACCTGAGAAGAGGTATCGATAGCACTTTTAACCTACAAATCATTAGAAACAATGTGCCCATGACTGTGGTTCAACAAGGCTTAGAAATAAGCAAGGTCAATGATGTTTACCTGCAATCTCATAAACCTGCATACCAATTAATAAATACCGGTATTGGTTACGTTTATTGTGGCGCTTATAAAAACACCATGCTAGACAGCATAAAAACAAAATTTAAAGATACAAAAGGGATTATTGTAGACATGCGTGGCTATCCGGTTGATGAAATGGAGCGTACCTTTGTTGCCTATTTCAAACCAGACTCGAGTATATTCGCAAAATTTACTGGCCGATCCATCAGCAATCCTGGTATGTTTACATATGAAGAATCTGCCAAAACCGGGATTAAAACAACAGATTATTATAAGGGAAAAGTGGTAGTGCTTGTTAATGAAAATTCACAGAGCAATTCAGAGTTTGTTACGATGGCTTTGCAAAGTGCTCCAAATACTACTGTTATAGGCAGCTCGTCTGCTGGTGCCGATGGCAACGTTACCCCTATTTCTTTACCGGGTGCTATTACAACCTGGTATTCTGGCCTGGGGGTGTATTATCCTGACGGCACTAATGCTCAACGTGTTGGAGTAAAAATTAACAAAGTAGTAAGACCAACCATCGATGGCATACTAACCGGAAAAGACGAGGTTTTGGAAGAGGCTAAAAAACTGATTTTGATAAATAAGTAGCTATATTAAGATTCTTTTAATTCCTTTATTCTAGCTTTTAAAAAGCCTTCTTTATTTTTTTTTATCTCTTTCAACAATGCTTTCCTTTCAGCAGGTAGGGTAAAATATTTTTCGGCCCATAGGTTAATTTCGATCATTATAGGCAATAGATCAATCCCTTTTTGTGTGAGCCTATATAAAACTTTTGCCTTGCTGTCGGGATGGTTTAGTTTGGCAACAATCCCATTTTCTTCGAGCATTTGTAATCGGGCGGCTAAAATATTGGTTGCTATTTTTTCGTCCGATTTTAAAAAATCGCCATATGTGCACTGTTTCGCAAACATAAGATCCCTAACGATCAGCAGCGACCATTTGTCTCCCCAGACATCAAGTGAACAGCTAATAGGGCAATCCGACCTCTTCTTTGTATCCATAATAAAAATATTTATAAAATCACTTGCATTTTGCAAGTTGAAATGTATATTTGCACTTGCAAAATGCAAGCAAATTTACGAATTAAATTTATATAAACAATGAAAACAACAGGAAATACAGTATTCATTAGTGGCGGAAGCGCCGGAATAGGATTAGCAATTGCTAAAAAATTAAATGCAACAGGCAACAAAGTCATCATTAACGGACGTAATGAAGAACGCCTTCAGAATGCACTAAGAGAATTAGGCGATGCTGTCGCTATCCAGGGCGATCTATCGGTAGAAGCTGACAGGGTCCGTATCGCGGCACACCTGAAAGAGCATCACCCAGATGTGAACATCATCATAAATAATGCCGGAGCAGCCTTTAGTTATCTTTTGAATGAAACCTCAAATGCACACGAGAAGGCTGTTATAGAAATGAATACAAATTACTTTAGTGTAATCCACTTTACGGAATTGCTACTGCCACACCTGCTGCAAAAAGCAGAATCAGCGGTTGTAAATGTTTCTTCGATAGCTGTTTATGGTAGTAATAAATTTATACCTACTTATGGCGCAACAAAAGCTGCATTGCACAGCTATACCGTTGCATTGAGGTACACCTACGAAGAACAAAAAAACGTCCAGATATACGAAGTATACCCTCCTTTGGTAAATACAGAATTTTCGGCGGAAATAGGCGGTGCAAATGGCATTCCTCCTGAAGAAGTTGCAGATGAATTCTTTATAGCACTGGAAAAAAATCAGTTTGATGTTCCCGTGGGCAACACAAAGGCTTATGCTTCAGCATTTCAGGAAGCATTAGAAAAACTAAAGGGCTAGATTTTTAAATCTAATAAGAATTATCATCAGGAAATCGAGACGATTTTCTCATGATAATTCTATTTTAAATGTGACTAAAATTAGTAGTTTACAGATAAGCCCAGGTTAATTGCTGTACCCCTGCCCTTGGAATAAAAACCAGGTTGCATAAACCATTGCGCCCTTGCTGGAAAATAATCCTGGTTAAACAGGTTTTCCACCCCTAAGGTAATCCGGGTGTTTTTATTAGCCCTGTAGCTGCCTGTAAAACTGAATAGGTTATATGCTTTAACTGCTCCTTCGTTACCATTGTAAACGCCTGAAGCATTTTTCTCGAAGCGGTTACGTGACGCTATTCCGGTATAATTAAGTGTTAAATCTAATATGGTCAACGGGCTATAAGTAACCGTTCCGGTAATCTTTGGTGCCGAAATTCGGCGGCCATTCATATACATGTCTGCACTGTCATCAAAGTTGCCATTGTTATCAATGTCGCGTTTACCTTCGGTGTAACTATAACTTGCACCCAATTCTAATGACGGCATCAATTTGTAATTGGCAGCGAGTTCAAATCCATATATTTCTTCTGGACTTCTTGCGGTATTAAACAATCCGGTAGCTGCATCGTATACGACTTCAATACCAAGTTTCGATGTACTTTTGTACACAGAAGCAAGAAAAGTCAGCTCCTGATAAGTACTTTGAAAACCAGCCTCATAATTATTCACCTTTACGGCATCGGTATTGATCTTATCAATGCTATTCACTTTAGCCTCACGCAATGCCAGACCAATATCCATCACTGAAAAGCCTTGAGAGAAACTAACAAAAGGACTGAACAATGCAAAACGGTTATATTTTAATGCAGCATTATACAAATAGGTGTTGTACTTTAATTTGCCACCAGTAACCTCAAAAGAAGGCGTTAATGTTCCCCCTGTTGCATTTGTAGTGCGCAATGTTTTGTAGTCGTCGACATTAATATTTACATGTTCCAGACGAATTCCCGTGGTAAATATCAAATCTTTTAATGCCGTTATACTTGCCTGTGCAAATGGAGCCAGGTTGGCCATATCCATTTCGGGTACCCAGGTCCTGCCATCAACTAAAGGTTGTGCAGTTTTATCCTTTAAAAAATCTGCACCATAAGCTAGTGTTGCCTTTAAGGCCGAGGTTTGTAATACAGGTGTTTCTAAAAATAAGCGGGCACCTTTTTTCTCATTTGTAGCAAGCGATTGTCCATCACCACCATCAAAACGACCTAAAGAGACGTAAAATACATCTTTGCGTTTTTCAAAGTAAGTATCAACATGCAGACTAGTGTTCAATAATATGCTGTCTATTTTATATGATAGATGGATATTATGGTTGTAATCGACCCCCGTTGGTATGCCTAGAGGTTTGCCTAAAACTCCTGTAGCCTTTTGACCCGTGGCAAGATTACCATTTACTAGTGTGAAATTGCTGTTCTGCAAACTGCTGTACAGATTGTAAACGAGTTGCAAACGTTGGTTTTTAGTTGGCTGGTAACCAACTTTGAAGAATGCATTGTAACTGTCAGTTTCGCCTAAACTATAGTTCGGACCAACCACATCACCTTTGGCATCTTTATATTCACCGGTTTGTTCATAAGTTCCACTAGCTACGTAATCCATTTTTCCAACCTTCCCGTAAAACATTTGATTGATGCGTCCACCTCCGGAGTTTTTTGGGTTGATCATCGATCCATTTAAGTTAACAGACGTTTTTCCTGCAAACTTTGCCGCAGTATCTGGAACAAGTGTAATGTAGTTGACTAATCCGCCGGCTGCTCCATTTCCATAAATTGCCGTTGCACCTTTTACAACTTCTATTCGCTGCAAAACTGCAGGGTCGATAGAACGTAGATCTACCTCTGCATTTCTTAAGGGTGAAGACTGGCTTACACCATCAATCATAACAAGCATTGGACGTCCTCGAAGATTTTGTCCTACATTATTTCCTGTTTGTGCTGTTGGCGCGAACCCCGGAACCTGATTGGCTAAAATGGTGCTTAGATCAGGGTTGATAATCATTTCTGATTCTAGCTTCTTTTTTGAAACAACACTTACTGAACCAGCTATGTTCCGTATATTTTCTGGTTTACGTGTCGCAGAGATGACAACATTTTCCAACGTATTGTTCTCTTGTTCCAATATCCAGTTTAAGGTTGTATCACGTTGTAAAGATCCTAATTCTATATTTAGGTTCTTATATCCTACAGCCTTTGTTTTTAATATTATCGGTTTCCCGGCTTTTACAAATAATGTAAAATGTCCCTTAGTATCGGTTTGTGTTTTTATCGATTTGTCTGCCTCGATGGTTACAAATGGAATCCCAGAATTTTTATCAGTAACCACGCCATTAATTTTAATATTCTGTCCATAGGTCAGAGAAAAGGAAAGCATTAAAAATGAGAGCAGCAAAAGTAAGTTTTTAATCATCGTATTTATTTTTTGCCGAAAGTAAGCAAAGTGCATTAATTATAATGAATCTAAATAAAAATACATGATATTACGCTTACTCTTGATCATGCAGATGATGATCTTGTTAAGGGCAGCTTATTGGTATGGGATGCAAAAGGTGTTCTGGTAAAGGAAACTAAATAAATGACCTGATTTTTAAGATTCTGTTAAGGGAGTAATTTAAATTGTCCCTTTAACAGAATCTAGAGGTTCCAGAAAACGTACCTAAAAAAGTTTTTCTTGCGGTGGTTTAACGCCTGCCAATCGAAGATATACAGTTGTTTGTCCTCTGTGATGTGCCTGATGCTCAAAAACTTTAGCCAGAGCCAATCTTTTGGTCATATCAAATTTTCCAAATAATTTGATGGGTGCATCGAGTTGCGCATCGGTCATCTTTTTTATGTTATCGATCACAAAATCATAGCTGGCCAGTACCAAATTGCTCACATTGGTTTTGGATTTATCACTGGTTTTTTCCAGCTCCCCCTGCCCAACCGGGCTCTTAGTACCTGTAACAGCCGAAACAAAACCATAATTGGCATCACCCAGGTGTAACACCTGTTCGGCAAAAGATCGCATTTCTGGAGTGGGCTTTAAAGCATAGCCACTTTCTGGCATTGCATCCAGATATTCCTTAGTATAAGCTTTTGACCTTTCCCATTCCTTTATCAGATCGGTTACTGTTACTTGCGCCTTTGCCATTTGGCTGCCTATGATTAAAAATAGTACCACGGCTAAACTTTTAAGTTTCATGTTTTTTAGATTTTAGGGTGAGTATTTAGACTTTTCCTTCTTATAAATTTACTGTTTTTCAAACAATTAAGCTAAGTTAAGTTCTTGTCCTTGATAGTGAAATCGGATGGTTTCATAGTTATCTAATTAATCTTTAATGATTAATCAAATTTACATGCAATGATGCTGCCTGGCATAGGTCAAAATAGACATTTTAGCGGGCTGATTTGGACGAGCAGAAAATAAAAATATAACTACCTATTGTTTCGTACGAAAAAATTCCTACATTAGATTTATGAAAGCAAATAACGAAACTGAAAACAACAAAATTGAACCTACTAAATCGGAACTTGAGATACTCCAGGTAGTATGGGAATATGGTCCGTCGTCAGTTAGATTTGTAAATGATAAACTAAATGAACGCAGGGAAATCAACTATACTTCTACTTTGAAGCTGATGCAAATCATGGCCGAAAAGAAAATCCTGAAAAGAGATGAAAGCGCGGTAAAACACATTTACCATGTTACAGAAAACGAAGAGAAAACAAAGCGTCACCTCTTGAAGAAATTTGTAGACGCAATGTATAATGGTTCTGCGAGTAAGCTGGTAGTACAACTACTAGGAAACGGAAGCACATCAAAAGAGGATGTGAAAGAGATTAGAGACCTGCTAAACAAAATTAATGAGGAATAACTAATTAATCATTTTCAATATGAAACATCAGCTGATACAAGCAATTTGCGATACTTTACTACAATCTCTGTGGTTAGGTTTGGTACTTTCTGTGGTTACTGGTTTAACTATCATTTTTACCCGTAAGTCGAGCGCCAGGTTAAGGTATAGATTACTGGCTGGATATCTTTTAATGTTTACTTTGGCCACAGGCTTGACCCTATTTTTCCATTTGACTGGTACCGAGGACATTAAGGACGTATATAATCAGACAATTGGCTCAAGTGAGAACAACATTCTTTTTTCCGGTTATCAATATTTGAATTCAAAATCGGAGATCATTGTGCTTATCTGGTTTTTAATGATTTGCATCAAATTTACCAGGCTTGGTGTAGGATTTTATAATCTGTATCGTTTGAAGCGCGAACAGCTGATACCAATAGGGAAATACTGGGAAGATAAGGTCAGCTATTTGTGTGAGGTGTTGCAGATTAAAAATAAAATAACTGTAGCTGAGTCTGGGATTGCAAAAATACCAATGGTTCTTGGTCATTTAAAACCGCTGATTTTACTTCCGGTTGGCTTGCTGACTAATTTATCCGTTGCCGAGGTGGAGGTAATTTTACTTCATGAGTTAAGTCATATTCGCCGTAGGGATTACCTGGTCAATGTATTGCAAAACTTTCTGGAGCTTATATTTTTCTTTAATCCGGCAGTTTTATGGATATCAACGCTGATTAAAGAAGAAAGGGAAAACTGCTGTGATGATATGGTAATAGCCACTAAACAGAATAAAACAGTTTATATAAATGCTTTGCTTTCTTGCCAGCAATACCAGGCAAATCAGCGATTTGCAATGATGCTTTCTGCAAACAGAAACAGTTTAGTTGGACGTGTGAGACGGATGGTTTCAAATGATAACCATACTTTGAGTGGCATAGAAAAAAGCTTACTGACTGTTTGTTTGATAACTGCTGTTGTGTTGACTGCAGCATTTTCGTCTGTAGGTTCACAAAGCGTAAGCAACACTCCTGATCACTTGCTTACTCTTGTGGCTAAAAATACAATTAAGCCACAGACCGACACATTAAAGCTTCGAAAAAAACTGACCACCAGGCCGCCAAAGAAGAGGGTTAAACTTAAAAGAAGTAATTCTTCGAAGCTGCCTGGAGCAAATGTTGTTCAGTCTGAAATGATTAAGATAAAATCTGATGAAGCGAAAGCGAGGTTTGAAGAAGACAGGAAGAGGTCTGAGGTGAATAAGAGAAGATCTGATGAAGCAAAAATAAGATCCGATGAAACAAGAGCGAGAGCTGATGAAGCAAGGGCGAGAGCTGATGAAGCGAAGATAAGATTGGACCAATCCAAAATAAGAATAGATGCAGCTAAAACAAGAGCCGAGGAGGTCAGGATTAGAGCTGAGGAGGTTGCGGAACGATCGTCTAAGTTACGTGTGAAAATAGAATCTTCCGGGCCTAAAGGAAGTCCTGGTCCAACTGGCCCAATTGGAGATTCGCCGAGATAAAACTTACAGAAAAGCAAAATACCTGAGACTAAACAAATAACAATTATTTACTGCAAAATTTAAAAATCACTAAAAAGTGAGAGGAAGCCTATTGCCTAAAATTTAGAAACTTTATGAAAAGAAACGTATTAACGATAGCTTTTGCGCTATTGTCGGTGACTCTATTTGCCCAAAAAAGCAGCCTTACCGGAGTGCTGATTGACAGTGCCAATCAAAAAATGACCATTAATTATGCTACAATTTCCGTTTTTAAGGGGCAGGACTCTGTTTTAACGACCTACAAACTGTCTGACGACAAAGGTGTGTTCAAGATTTCAAACCTGGAAGCTGGAACAAAGTATCGCCTGGTGGTAAATGCCTGGCAATATTTGGTTTTACGTAAAGAGGTTACGCTAACTACAGCAGGCACTAACTTAGATCTGGGGAATCTGCTAATGTCTGTGAAAACAAATGCTTTAAATGAGGTGGTTATCTATTCAGAACGCCCCCCTATCATTGTTCGAAAAGACACGATTGAGTTTAATGCCGGATCGTTTAAAACCCTTCCCACTGCTGTAGTAGATGATTTGCTGAAAAAACTTCCTGGTGTAACGGTTGCTGCAAATGGCAGTATACAGGTAAATGGTAAAGATGTTAGTAAGATATTGGTTGACGGAAAAGAGTTTTTTGGAGGGGACCAACAGATTGCGACCAAGAATCTCCCCGCAAATATCATAGACAAAGTTCAGGTTACTGACGATCAGGAGGCCAAAAGACAGGATCCGGATCTACTGGCCGGAAATGTGCCACAGGTAATCAATTTAAAGCTGAAGAAAGCCATCAAACAGGGCGCTTTTGGTAAACTTTATGCAGGTGGTGGTCTAAAAGAGTTATATGAAACTGGTGGCATTTTAAATTTTTTCAGAGATACGACACAACTAAGTCTGCTGGCTTATGGTAACAATGTGAACAAACCAGGTTTTAATGTTGGAGAGATTTCACGTATTGGTGGGTTTTCCAGAAGCGGCATTAGTTCTATGTATACCAATAGTGATGGAACTGCTTTTGTAAATGACATTTCATTTGGTGGCTCTTCTGCAGGAGTGCAGCGTTCAACCGGGGCTGGTGCAAATTTTAATACACTTACCAAAGGTGGGATAATAGTGAACGGTAAGTATTTCTTTGGGTCGATTGATAACTCCCTTGAACAGATCATTGATGCTAATCAAAATCTGGGTAATGAAAAGCTACACACCACAACCAATTCCAATCAGCGCAACAAGAATTATAACCACAACATTGGCGCCAAGGCTGAATGGCAAATTGATACGCTGACCAAGCTAATACTGGAGCCTTCTGTTGTTCTTCGCACTGTTCGCAACAATGGCTTTCAACAAACTGAGACCAGGGATGCTAGTAGCATTTTACTGAACAATGGGATAAATGATAGTAGATTGCGGGGAACAAATACAGAGTATTATTTTAACGGCAGTTTCTGGAAAGACTTTAAGAAACCTGGAAGAACTTTCTATGCTGCCATAGGCATCAGTGAAAGAGATAATCTCAATGATAATTTTAATATAGCGAAGAATGATTTCTATAATCCGCCTTCAAATAGTGTAACAGATCAGCTAAGAGATAACAACATCCGTAATTTTGGACTGAGCTTAAATGCCAACTATGCCGAACCGATTAGCAAAGCGTTTGCACTAAGTTTTGCTGTTGGCGGCAATTATCTTGACAATGAAAATGCCCTATTTACTTTTTATAAAAACCCACTAAATCAGGCGTATGATATTGCGGTTCCTACACTATCAGAAACAGTTACTCAAAATGGATATAAAAGCAATTCACGTGCAAGTTTGAGATGGAAGATTACAAAGGACTTTAACATCCAGCCAGGTTTTGTACTTAATACCATTGACCTGCAAAACAATTTCAATAGCGCAGCCTCATTTGAACAGCATTACCGCTTCGTTGCCCCTTCGCTGACGGTGAGATACAAGACCTTTAGTCTGGATTACTCCCCATCTTTCAGAGAACCAGATGTAAAATACATTCAGCCTGTAGCCAACAACTCTAATCCTTTGTTCATACAAGAAGGTAATCCTAACCTGAGACCTGCAAGAGCTCATCAAATTGGAACAAGGGTATCTAAATATGACACAAAACATTTGCTCAATTATTTCTATAATGGCTTCCTGACATTTCAGAAAGATGCAATTGTGATGTCCAGGGTAGTACGCGACAACGGTGTTCAGGTAAACACTCCTGTTAATGAAGACGGCATATGGCAGTTTAATGGCGGTGGGTCCGTAAGCAAGGAGATTAAAAATGGCAAGAACCAGTTTACATTTGGAGGTGGTTTTTGGCTAACCTATAATCACGATGTAGTACTGGTTAATTCAGTAAAAAGTTTCGCCAATAATATAGCTTTAACCCCAAGACTCAACACTCGACTTAATTTAAATGATAAGTTTGAGTTTGCCGAGACCTATAACCTGGGTATTAATAAAAGTTCTTATGACGATCCTTTTTATAGTGATCTGGATTTTCTGGTACATACAAGTGAAACTGAACTGGTTCTTCGTTTTCCAAAAAAAATGGTTTGGGAAACAACCTATAAGCTACAGTACAATACCCAAACCATAGCAGGGTTTAACAATAACATTCAAATTTGGAATGCCGGCCTTACTTTCTTATTCCTAAAGAACGACAAAGCTCAGTTGAAGTTTGCGGTGAATGATATTCTAAATACTAATACAAGGAGGTCTATTAACATCAGCGAGAACTATAT
>NZ_JBFTIZ010000104.1:0-17910 GCF_056395165.1 Pedobacter sp. 10L46_2 | reverse complement strand
ACCTTGTTTAGGTTCACGGCAGGAATTCTGGCTACTGCATTATTCTTAAAGAAAAGTGCAATGTTGTTATTTCCTATAATCGCGTTGACCATACTATCAGCAATAACAGAGTTGATAACCGGTTGACCTGTTTTTAAGAATTTATGAATCTCCTTTGATTTTTCAGGCGATACATTCACCTTTAACCATTCAGTTAATGAAGTTAATTTTGTTTGCAAGGAATCATCATACTGTCTTAACAAAGGATATTCCGACGAAATATCTTCATCTCTGGTGTTGTTAAAATAAGCCATGAATTTATAAAATTCATCATGCTTAAATGGATCATACGGATGGCTATGACATTGTACGCAGGCAAATGTTGTACTCAACAATCCTTCCCAGGTAGTATTAACGCGGTCTAAAACCGCAGCAACCCTAAACTCTTCATTATTTGTACCACCCTCATCATTGGTCATGGTATTTCTTTGAAACGCTGTAGCGATATACTGGGCGTCGGTAGGATCTGTAAAAAAATCACCTGCTATCTGTTCAGTAACAAATTCATTGTAAGGCATATCCTTGTTAAATGCACGGATCACCCAATCGCGGTATTGCCAGATGTTTCTGCCCACATCGGCCTCGTAGCCTTTGGTATCTGCATATCTTGCAACATCTAACCACATAGATGCCCATTTCTCTCCAAAACGCTGAGAGGCCATTAATGAATCTACTAAGATTTGGTAGGCTTTATCTCCATCTTTGGCTGTTAAGTATTGTTCTGCCAGTTTTTTTGGCGGAGCCATCCCAATCAGATCAAGACTTGCCCTTCTTAATAAAGTTGGTCTGTCGGCCTCGGCAGATGGTTTTAATTCCTGTTCATCAAGTTTCTCAAGGATGAACTTATCAATATCATTCTTAGCCCAGTCGCCACTAACATCTGGTATCTCTACCTCTTTTACTGGCAAATAAGCCCAATGATCGCCCCATTTGGCACCTTGTTTTATCCACCTCTTAAAAATGTCTATTTCATCTTCATTGAGTGCTTCATGTTTGTAAGGCATACGCTCTTCAGGATCTTTGCTTAGCAAGCGTTTTATCAGCTCACTTCCATCAGGATCTCCGGGGATAATAGCAGGCTTACCACTTTTAGTAGCAGCAATTGCTTCCTCATGGAATAACAAGCTAAATCCTCCTTGTTTTTTCACGCCTCCGTGACAGGAAATACATTTTTTGTTAATAATAGGTTTTACTTCAGTATTGAAATCCACTTTCTTATCATACGACATCAGCAGTGAACATACAATCACCACAGCAAAAAGGACAAGCAGGACCAATAGTTTCTTGTTGCGAAAAAATTTCATAACGACATTACAATATTTGGCTTCAGTGTGTTAATGTAAATTACCTATTATTTCACATAAAAACCTAACAGCCAGTGCAAAAGTTTCTAACAAGAGGCGGCAAAAACAAGCAAAAAACCCTTTTAACTAGCAAAACAAACCTTTGCGCAAAATTTTCAATGTCGATGCAACTTTTTCAAAAAACAAGAATACTTATCATCCTAACACGCAGTGCACGCGTTTCATCCTTATACTCGTCATCTCTCCTATAGTCGAGACGGCGTATTCTCCCTTAAAATTTAATGTTCTGTATTCTAACAGCATTCAGAATAGCAAGCAGTGCCACACCCACATCAGCTATCACCGCTTCCCACAATGTAGCCACACCACCAGCACCTAAAATCAATACAGCAACCTTCACAATCATAGCCAGAGCGATGTTTTGCCAAACTATGCTGCGCGTAATCTTACCAATCTTTATTGCAGTTACAATTTTTGAAGGCTGATCGTTCTGTATTACAATATCGGCAGTTTCTATGGTAGCATCACTCCCCAATCCCCCCATAGCAATTCCGGCATCCGCCAATGCCACAACAGGCGCATCGTTTACCCCATCACCAATAAAAGCAATCTTTAAATTTTTATCCTTAAGCGCCTGCACTTTCTCCACCTTATTTTCAGGTAAAAGATCACCAAATGCATCATCAATACCTAAAAAGGCCGCTACCCTGCTCACTACACTTTGCTTATCACCACTTAGCATTACCGTTTTTATACCCAGGGCATGCATATCCGCAATGGCCTGCTTGGCATCTTCTTTTACTTCATCCGCAATAGTGATATAACCGGCATATATCTTATCAATGGCTACAACTACTACGCTATCGGTAATGTCATCTATGGCATTATCATAAGCTATGTTAAACTTTTTAAGCAATTTCGCATTACCCGCAAGCACCTCCCTACCATCAATAATTCCTTTTAAACCATGACCGGCAATCTCCTCAACCTGTTCAATTTTTACTCCTGAGATTTCATCTCCGGCATATTCCTTAACTGCTACAGCAATTGGATGGGTTGATTTACTTTCGAGCGCAGCAGCTATCCTTACAAGCTCTTTTTCATTATATCCGTTAGCCACAACTACCTCCTGGACATCAAAAACTCCCTTGGTAAGCGTTCCTGTTTTATCCATCACTACAGTATTTACAGTAGTAATTACGTCCAAAAAATTAGACCCTTTAAACAATATACCATTCTTAGATGCCAGGCCAATCCCGCCAAAATACCCCAGGGGGATAGAAACCACCAATGCACAAGGGCAACTAATTACCAGGAATACCAGCCCTCTGTACAACCAATCGCTAAAGTTATAATCGGCTACAAAAAAATAAGGGACTGCAACCACAAGAACAGCCAA
Organism: Pedobacter sp. 10L46_2; assembly: GCF_056395165.1. Taxonomy (NCBI): domain Bacteria; kingdom Pseudomonadati; phylum Bacteroidota; class Sphingobacteriia; order Sphingobacteriales; family Sphingobacteriaceae; genus Pedobacter; species Pedobacter sp. 10L46_2. The sequence continues at coordinate 15,168 of NZ_JBFTIZ010000104.1, read as the reverse complement.
TAAAAACACTATTGGAGTATACACCTTGGCAAAGCGCGAAATGAACAATTGTGTTTGAGATTTCCTGGCCGTAGCGTCTTGCACCATTTCAAGAATTTTACTCAGCTTACTATCTTTAAACAAGGCTGTAACCTTTAATTCGGCAAGCTGGTTCAGGTTAATCATACCGGCAAGTACAGATTCACCTTTTTCTTTATTGTCAGGTCTGCTTTCGCCAGTCAGGGCAGCAGTATTAAAGGTTGCCTTATCCGATGTTAACACACCATCAAGTGCTACCTTTTCACCCGGTTTAACCTGTATAATTTCATCAATTTGAACCTCAGCAGGCAGCACATTAATTACCTTTCCATCTCTGATCACATCCACACTGTCCGGCCTGATATCCAGTAAAGCCTTAATACTTCGCTTTGCGTTACTAACAGCTGAATCCTGAAACCATTCTCCTATCGAATAGAATACCATAACGGCAACACCCTCGCTATAAGATCCAATTGTAAAGGCTCCAATAGTAGCTACACTCATCAGAAAAAACTCATTAAAAAAATCAAGTCTTATTGCTTTTCGAAATGCCAGGGCAAGCACATCATACCCGGCCAATAAATAAGCAGGGATAAAAACTACCAGCTGAATAACATTGCTAAACACAATACTAAAACCATACTCCAATACCATCATAACAATGATAATGGCCAGCGCTGTTAATAATGGCCAATGCCCTATTATCCCTGATGGTTCCTCGGCGCCATGATTATGCCCATCATCATCAGAATGTTCGTGTTGATGGTTCTCTTTATGATTGTGTGGTGCTGCTTTTTTTGGTTCCTCAACCGAACAGCAATCTTTATGATTATTTGATAATTGCATAACTCTAAATATATAGCCAAAGGTACAGGCTACAGCTATGCAATGCTATTGCAAAGGTATAGATGGATTACACTGATCGCATATTCCTTTAATAATGAGGTTCATCTCCTGACGAAAGAAATTAATAGGCAGTGAGATATCAGGTATTTTGGTATTTGGCAGACAAAATGTTTCCTTACAGGTATTGCAATAAAAATGAACATGAAGATCATGATGATTTTCTCCATCACAATCTTCCTCGCATAAAGCATATTTTGTGGCACCGGTGCCGTCCTCAATACTATGAACCAGCCCCTTTTCTTCAAAAGTTTTCAATGTCCGATAAAGCGTAATCCTATCCGATGGAGCCATCCCTCTTTCCAGGTCGTTTAAACTGATGGCCGCATTTTGCCTGGTTAAAAACTCCAACACTAACAAACGCATAGCGGTGGGATTAATATCCTTTACCTTTAATTTATTCTCAATGTCTATTATCATAAGCCTTGCACTTTTTATCGAAAATCACACTATTTATGATCATCGTTCACTTCAAGCCAATGGCCGTCCGGATCTTTAAAATATACTTGTTTTATACCATCAACCCTTAAAGTAACTGCCTTACGTGTTCCCGCCCAGTCTTCAAATTCAATTTTCTTAACATTTAGCAGCGTAATGAACTTGTCTACAGAAGGTACACTAAAACATAAATGTTCATTCTTATCATGCTCTACGCCTGCTTTTGCACCTTGAATTAAATGCAGATGTCCGGCAGGGCCAATAGAGAACCAGGTATGTTTACCATCTTTAAACGGCTCCGGAATAATCTCCAGATCAAAAACATCTTTATAAAATGCTGTAGACTTAGCCAGATCAGTAACATACACTGCAATATGATTTAGAACTGCTCCTTGTTGCTTCTTTTCTGCTTGCGCCATTGACTTTTGGAACGGGGTTAACATTACCAGAGTTAAAACGATTAATGTAAGGGTTTTCATATAGAATGATTAGGATTTCTTGAACAAGATGGTTAAAATTCTTGGAATATCTGTTCTGTTATTGTCATCAAAATACTCCTCAACATCAACCAATGTCAGTCCATGCTTTTTACCAGCCTGAATAAAATCAGATATATTATGGTTAAAACAATCTACAATCTGCTTACCCTCTTCTGTGTCAAATCTGGCTTTAGTACCAGTGTATTGCTTAAAAGGATGCAATTCACCGATGTACACATACCCCTCAGGATTTAAAGATTTAGATACCTGATTAAAAACATAATCCAGATTATCGATGTGTTCCAATATTAAACTAAAAGTTACCAGATCGTATAAGCCATCTCTGAAATTCCAGCGGGCAGTAATATCTGCCTGTTTAAACTCAACCCTGTTAGATGTTATTTTATCTTTTGCTCTGGCCAGCATTTGATCTGAAAGATCAACCGCTGTAATCATGGCGGCTTTTCCAATCAGCCATTCTGTATTTTTCCCTGTTCCACAACCAATCTCCAAAACTTTATTAAATGGAACACGGGCAAGGCATAACTTTAAAGCCAAACCCTCCAGATCTCTTGTTTTATTATCGTTAGTATCGTATTGTGCAGCCCAGATGTTATAAGCTTGTTTAGTATTCATAAAGCAAAAATAATAAAAATCCCCTTTTTCTTAAGCTATTGATATTCGCTGCTGTTGAATTTCGCATCCAGCCAGTCAATATGCCTTGTCAGGAAATTTTTCAGATACGCGACTTCTCCTTCGTACGACCCCGATACCTGGAGCTCTAAATATGACTGTTTCTTTAAGATATCCCATGTGGTAAAATTCCTGACCTGCGAAACCGCAAGCTTCTTGGCAAGCGGTATCGTTGCATCAGGCAATGTTTTTATTTTGGCTTTAAGCTCGTTCCATCGTTCTCTTATTCTCTGCCTGAAGGCGCGATCCTCCATTAATCTTTTAAACCATATCTTAGGCTCAAAGGCTGAATTAGACATTAGTCCGTTTACCTGATCGCCCAAACGGTTATCATTATTTGCCGCCTTATCAAAATCCCAAACCGGGCCAACATAAATCTTATCGTCGTTACGTTTTTTAAACATAAAGGTGCTCCTAAACGCATCCGGATTACCAATTACTTCATTTACAATATAAAAATCCACATAGCTATTTACATCAAAATACTTTCTGTAGCCATTTACCGGATCTGTAAAATCAGCCGAATACAAGGCGTCCTCCAATTTCTGGAAATGGTTTTTGATATAATCCTTTTGCTGCTGATTGATCTTATCTTCATCAGGATACTTAATTACAAAAGGCATATTCTTTTGTGTCTTAAAATATACTGGCTCGCCATCAGCAAAAAGATCGTGTTCTATCAGGTATCCTCCTGCAAGATCAGGCAAGGCGGTGGTACCATTAGGCTGCTCTTCAATATCAACCAGTCCCTTGCCTTCTTTAATCTGTTCAGTTAGCTGATAATTACCAATAAACAATCCGTTTAAATATACTTCAACATATCTCGAATTTGTAGTAAAAGCACGCCCCATATTTCTGCTCAGCATAAAAGCGAGTTCATTACGCATCAAAGTTTTGTCGGCATAATTAGCTAAAAGCACCCAGTTCTTACTTTCTGCCATACCCAGCAGACCTGCTTTTTTATCGAGTTTAATGCGATAAGGCTTTTTAGGCATATCATACCATGTCGAATTGCCTCTTCCCTTTATTTCCGTTTTACCTTCATAAACTACATCTTTAAAATTGCTCACTAACTTTAAGGAGCCCGTTACATAAGTATCCTTACTGGTTATAGGAACATTATTTGTGTTGATGTAAAGTGCCGCAATACCGTTGTCTGTAAACTTAACAACATATGTCTTTTTGGAATTGTCTTCAGCTACTACACTGTAACTTACCAAACGTGTAAAGTCATTAACGGTTGTATCGCTTTTCTGAGTTACTTCACCAATAACGATCTTTACCCCATCGTAAGTAAATGATGGTATCAGCTTACTGATATCCGTTCCGGCAAATGCCCTGGCATATATGGTATCGCCTACAATCTCGCCGTTAACATCATTCACCAGAACATGGTTCTTCCTGGCACTAAAGCTAAAGGTTTTTAACTGCTTGTCGCTTTTTGGTATTACCGGCGGATCTTCATGCTTATTATCCTTTTTACAAGAAGAAATTACAAGCAGCACTGATACAACAAACATCCATTTGCACCAGTTCTTACCGGATTTTAAAGTTCTACAGGTCATAAGGCTTAGTATATTTGGCTATTCAAGATAAAGATTATTTCTGATAACCACTCAGATATAGAACCCCTTATGAAACACCATTAGACCCTTATGCTCAAAATATCATGAATAGCATGTTTTGCATTAGGAAACTGAAATACAAAACCTGATTCAAGCAAACGATTTGGTACTACCCACCTGCTCTTTAAAACCAATTCTGTTTCTGAACCTATCAAAAGCATACCTATTTCCAATAACCACTGCGGACTAGGCAATCCAAATGGAATACCAAAAGCCTTACGGATCAAGCGCATCAGTTCTGTATTTTTAACTGCCAGCGGGGCGACACAATTAACCACCCCCACAAGTCCTTCGTTATTCAATAACCATTCGGTACACCTGGCTACATCATGTTCATGAATCCATGAAACATATTGTTGTCCATCGCCCTGATGGCCGCCCAAACCGAATTTAACAAGGTTAAGCAGACGAGGGAACACGCTGTCATTTCTACCTAAAACAATCCCCATCCGCAATGCAACTTTACGTGTTAAAGCTGTTTCTGTTTCAAAGAATGAAGCTTCCCATTGTTTACACACATCAATAGAAAAGCCATAACCAATTTCTCCCGTATATTCATCCTGTGAATGATCTTCCGCATGGCGATAAATTGTAGCAGAAGTTACATTGATCCAAAGTTTTGGAGGGTTAGCCATTTCGGCAATTACTTTATTTAACAATCTGGTGGGTACTGTTCTTGAGGCAATGATTTCTTCCCTATTCTTTTCATTATAACGGCAGTTTACATTTTTCCCGCAAAGATTGATCAGCATATCTGCATCCTTAAGCGTTTCGGTCCACTGCCCTTCAGTTCTTCCGTCCCATAAAACTGTTTCCACATTATCTTCAGCAGCTTTACTTTTTCTGCTGAGGATCACCACGTGCCTGGCAATAGTTTTATAGTAGTTAGCTAAAACACTACCCAGATAACCGTTACCTCCAGCCAGAACTATTTTTGCGTATTTCATATTCTTTAGATAAAGAGGATCAGTAAAAGAACAACTATTCTGTACAGCACCCAGGTTAAGGTAGGTATATATCCTAGTTTTAAAATACCCATTCGTCTAAAATGTTCCAGAAACATAATGCCGGCCACTCCCATAAAATATGCAGCGTAAAAAAGTGCAGGCAATACCAAAAACTTAGCCATCAACAAAGCAGGTAGCAGCAATAAAGATCCGGCAAAAGATATCGTCATCATATTACCCAGGTACTCCCACTTTTTATCCCATGCCATAATGCTTACCACAATTGCCTGAAAAACAATTTGTCCGCCACAAATAAAATACTCTCTATAGGTACTACCAACAGGCATTAGCTCTTTTAATAAACCCACATAATGTGTAAGTATAAAACTGGCCATAAACCAGGTGAATATTAAATATGCAATGCGATACCTCAATTTAAAAGTAGGTTGAATTGCAAAGCTATCTTCTGTAATTTCAGCAGGTATAATTACTTTTCTATTGTAAGATACAAAAGCGTATACCTTACTCATTATCCAGATAAAAGGTTTAAGAGAAAAGAGTGGCCCTAACAACGGGATTGAGTTTGCGAGCACTTTAAACAAACTGTTTATGCCGTATGTTACCTGCCCTGTTTCAGTATCAACCAGTGCAATTTCATTCACCGCCCGCTGCTGATCTACATAAGGACAAACATTTTGAGGCATGTTCTGATAAGGTTGTGCTCCTGTCGGATCAAGCATTCCAACCTTAGTAAAACCTTTGGTATACAGCTTGCACATTGGGCATTCTGCATCAAAAAGGATCAAGTGGTTTTTTAAGCTTTTCATAGATCAAATGTAAGAACAAATTATTAAACTTTCAAAACTTATTGAAAGTTTAATCTTAAAACACACTTAAGAGTTCATAGACATATCCATGAAACGCATTGACATAATGTGTAATGTTTATGTACAATTTCTTTTGCTATTGTTTTGCTTTCCTCTTGCTGAAGCAAACAAAAAGTAAAATTTACCCAAAAGAAAAGCAACGTATCAGCAAAATTTAAATTACACCTATTGTAGTTCACGCACTATCCTGATCTAGGATATTCATTAATAATTGATTTACAGTTTACCTGAAAGTTCTTTCGCTTTTTGGTAATTCGGGGTACCTTGTGGGATTTTGGATAACCAAATTAAGGCCTCTTTTTTGTTGTCTTGTTTAATATAACTCAATGCCACATAATAGGCAGCATCGTATTTAAACGCTGACTCTCCTTCGTACAATTTCTTAAGTACGGTTCTTGCCTCATGTTCCTGGGAATTCTTTATCAGCGTAATAGAAAAATAATAAGAAAGCAGCGGATCCTGCGGGTTACTCATGTATTCTCTTTGCATGATCTTACGTGCAGCAGTATAGTCTCCTGCGTTATATAGTTCAGCCGCTTTATTAAGCACACCGGCACTTTCACCACGCTCTGTTACCGACATTTGTTTGCTGATCTCATATTTATTATACAAGCCCGAAGACCATGGTGCCCAAATAAACAAGCCAACACCTAAAACCACAACTATACCAATCCATATGACAAAAGATTTATAGTTCGCTTTCTTAAGAGGGGTTTCTGCATGTTTACCTTCTTCTGAAAAATGTATATTGGCCATTGAGGGGTTATAATAAAATACTGAAATAAGATTATTTAGCTTGCTTTAAAACCAGTGCGCCCAATGGAGGAATATTTAAAGAAATAGAATACTCCCTTCTATGGCAGTTCTCTTTTAATGGCAGCAACACTGCTTCATTCAACTTTCCACTTCCAAAAAACTCCTCGGCATCCGTATTGAATATTTCTTTCCATTTAGCTTTAAACGGCAAACCTACAAGATAATTCTCGCGGAAAACAGGAGTAAGATTCAGGATCACAATAAGTGTGTCTTTTGCTTTTAGACCTTTCCTAAGGTAAATGTAAACCGAATGCTGGGCATCATCGGCATTGATCCATTCAAAACCCTCGTGTGAAAAGCTGTGTTCATATAGCGCCGGTTCAGATTTGTATAGTTTATTGATGGCCCTAACGGTTTTCTGCATTCCCAAATGAGGAGGATGCTGCAACAGATGCCAATCTAACGAGTTCTTAAAATCCCATTCGTGTGTTTGAGCAAACTCATTACCCATAAAAAGTAACTTGGTACCCGGTTGGGTAAACATATATGCATATAGCACCCGCAGGTTGGCAAATTTTTGCCACTCATCGCCTGGCATCTTATAAATCATTGAAGATTTGCCATGCACTACCTCATCATGAGAAAAAGGCAGCATAAAGTTCTCACTAAAGGCGTAAGTAATGCTAAAAGTGAGTTGATGATGATGGTATTTTCTGTTAAGCGGATCGTTTTTAAAGTATTTTAACGTATCATTCATCCAGCCCATCATCCATTTCATTCCAAAACCCAGTCCGCCGGCAAACACAGGATGTGTTACCCCCGGATAAGTACTGCTTTCTTCTGCGATGGTATGGACACCTTCAAAGGAGCCATACACAGCTTCATTAAGGTCTTTAAGGAATAATGTTGCACCAAGGTTCTCGCTGCCCCCAAACTCGTTGGTAGCTGCTTCTTCGGCCTTTCTGGAGAAATCAAAATAGAGCATCGATGCCACCGCATCTACACGTAATCCATCAGCGTGGAATTTATCTAACCAGTACATTGCATTACTGATCAGGAAAGACCGTACTTCATTTCTGTCGTAATTAAAGATGTATGATTTCCAATCGGGATGAAAGCCTTTGCGCATATCGGCATGCTCATATAAATGGGTACCATCAAATTTGAAAAGCCCATGAGCATCGCCGGGAAAATGCGAAGGAACCCAGTCCAGTATCACACCGATATTGTTTTTATGCAGTTCTTCTATCAAAAACATTAACTCCTGCGGAGTTCCATGCCTGGAGCTTGCTGCAAAATAACCTGTAATCTGGTACCCCCATGATGGGTAATATGGATACTCCATAATAGGCATCAGCTCTACATGGGTAAAGCCCATATCTAATACATAAGGCACCAGGCTTACTGCTATTTCTTTGTAGGTTAATACCCTTTTTGGTTCTGATGGGTCGCGCTGCCATGAGCCAAGATGCACTTCATAAACCGACATAGGTGTATTCAGTGCATTTGCTTTTGGGCGCTTATTGAGCCATGTTTTATCTTTCCAGGTATAATCTGTATCCCATACAATAGAAGCAGTTCTTGGTGGATGCTCCCATTTGGTAGCAAAGGGATCCCCTTTTTCTATATCGCTGCCATCAAAACCTTTAATGGCGTATTTATAAACTTCGCCTTTGCCAATGTTCGGGATAAAACCCTCCCATATACCAGAAGAATCTAACCGCCTGTTAAGCTGGTGCGATGTTTTGTTCCATTGGTTAAAATTTCCGGTAACATTTACTGCCTGGGCATTAGGTGCCCAGACAGCAAAGTAAGTTCCTTCCGTTTTATTGTGTTGTATTAGGTGTGCACCAAATTTCTCATACAACCGAAAATGCTTGCCTGAAATAAATAATGAGATATCAAAATCGCTAAATAAACTGTAGGCAAGCACTTCCATTAATTATAGATTTTTATTGTGGTGAAATTTTTATTTGATTTAAAACGCAAGCAATTACGCTCATCCAATGTATAATCGGCGACTTCATGATCATCAACCGTGATCTTATTGACGTTGAACGGCAAGCCAACAATGTTGTAATTGTACAACTCGTAATTAGGTGTATACAAGCCACTTCTCGACTGCTCAATAGTTAACGCATACTGCGTTCCTTTAACACTGAATTTTTTCTCTGAGTAGATGTCCTGCTCATAAGCAAATGTATCACCATGATCTTCGTACAAGAACGAGTTCACTTCATAATCAGAAAAATAAACATTCAGCAATACCTCGTCAATGTCCTTTTCGCCAACATACTGCATTACAGGATATTCCGGAATTACGGAACCTGCTCTAACAAATAATGGCATATGATCTAATGGTGTAGCAATGCTATGCTCGCTCTCTCCGGTTAATACCTCATGCGTCCAGAAGTTATACCATTTTCCTTTTGGCAGATAAACCATACGGGATGCTGCACCTTGCTCTAAAACAGGGCAAACCAATATTTTATCACCAAATGTAAACTCATCCTGGCGGTAACCATTGCTGATGTTTTCTTGCTCAAGCATTACCAATGGTCTTAAAATTGGGAAACCATAACGGTGATGCTCCCAAAATACCGAATATAAATAAGGAAGCAACCTGTATCTTAATTCAATGTATGTTCTGTTAATGCTGGTATATGGTTCTCCGAAACTCCAAGGTTCTCTTTCAGCTGTATCACCGGCAGAGTGTGCACGCATAAACGGAGAGAAGGTACCCACCTCCTATATCGGTTCCGCAAAAAGGTACCCCTGAAACTGACATGCGCTGACATTGGATATTACCAATTTTTAAGTGTTCCCATGTAGCCACGTTATCACCGGTCCACACACAACCATAGCGCTGCATACCAGAATATCCCGCCCGGGTAATGGTAAACGGACGCTTATTACGCATTAGCTTTTTCAAGCCGTCGTAAGTTGAACGTACCATCTGCATACCATACACATTATGTGCTTTGCGATGCGAACCTCTATAACCATCATAGTTATGTCTTACATCGTTAGGGAATGTTCCTGAACCGAATACTGCCGGCTCGTTCATATCATTCCATACTCCYGCAACACCTATATCTACTAATTCTTTGTATAAGTTACCCCACCATTCTCTTACGGTTGGGTTGGTAAAATCAGGAAACTGGCATCTTCCCGGCCATACGTGGCCTTCCATAAAGTAGTCGTCGCTACGGCGACAGAAATAGTTGTTTTCCTTACCTTCTTTAAATACCCAGTAGTTATCATCGACTTTAATTCCCGGATCTATCATAACAACGGTTTTGAAACCATCGTTTGCAAGTTCCTTAATCATCCTTTTAGGATCAGGAAAGTGGCTTTTGTTCCAGGTAAAGCAACGGTAGCCATCCATATAATCGATATCCAGATAAATGGCATCGCATGGAATATTACGTGATCTAAAGCCTTCTGCTATTTCTTTAACCTTCTTTTCAGGATAGTAACTCCACCTGCACTGGTGATAACCTAAGGCCCATTTGGGAGGCATTGGATGCGTTCCCGTTAGGGTCTGATATCTTTTTACCACGTCCATCATATGCGGGCCGTGGATGTAATAGTATTGTAATTCACCTCCATCTGCCCAGAAACTGGTTTTGGAGTTGTCTTCTCTTCCAAAATCGAAATAAGAACGGAAGGTATTATCGAAGAAAATACCGTAAGCCGCCTGCTCATTTACACCAACATAAAATGGAATAGTACGGTACAATGGATCCTGATCCCATCCAAATGAGTATGCATCGGTATTCCAGTTTTGGAAATGACGCCCTCTAAGGTTCATGTTTCCTGATTTATCGCCAAGTCCAAAGAAGTTCTCTTCCGACCCACACTTTTTAGTGGCATATACATAGTAACCACCAAATTCTATATTTTCTTCCCAGTGCATTGGTGTGGCATCTTCACTCATCACCTTCTGGTTCAGATTATCTGTGAAAGAGATGTGGAAATCGTCTTTTCTTACTTTACAGGTAACAGTATTGGTTGATATCGCATAATACTCTGGCAGTTCCTCGAATTTAAATGTGGTTACCTTTTGGTCTACCACCGGAACTGCATAAGAGAAATCATCCAGAAAAACACCATGTGGTGCCAGTCTAACTCTGATGATTTCGTCGCTTACCACTCTGATTTCAACTTTAGCATCCCCATCAGCAAAGAAAAATTTGTTTCCAACTGTGGTAACACTTTGTACCGGACTAAGATATTTTTTAACTATTGGTTTTATATCCGTTACCGGATTGTTTAAATGCTGAACTTGCTCCTCAACAATTTCCTTTGTGATTATATTATTTATTATTTCTTTATTTTCTTCCATGAAAAATCGCTTTAGTAAAAATTTGCCCCCCTTTTGATCATGTAATAGATCGTGTATTCTGTACATACTAAAGTGTTAAATTTTCTATTAAAACCAAAGGATTATTATTATATAAAAATATACGCATAAAAAAGGCCCTGACATTGCTGTCAGGGCTCTTTTATAAAACTAATTAATTGATGAAGAGCTGTGTTAATTTGATTTTATGGGTTAAATGTAAATCCTATGTAGTAAAGTGCGCCTATAGAAGGGTTACCATAAGAAGTAAAGTAATATTTATTTAATATGTTTGAGCCCCCAAGTTTAACCATTGATTTTACTGAAGGTATTTTTAAGTTAACCTGTGCATCAATTGTATTGAATGAAGGAACATCTCCTGAAGCAAATGATGAGTTCCAGTAAAACTTATCTTGCCAGCGGTAATTAACATTAAAACCAAAGTTTTTAATGATCTCTTTGTTACCAAGACCTAAATTATAACGAATCTCCGGAGTGTTAAAATCATTAATATAATCTGTAGGAAGGTCGCCTAATTTGTTGTAAGATACGTTACCGCTTAAGTTATAACCGCCTATTAAATAATCCAAGCCCAATGCGCCTCCGTAAGAAGTTACTTTACCGGTTGCATTTACAGGTACTCCAAATTTAGAGAAGGAATTATCGTCGTTTTGCTGAAAAACATCCACTGCTGTAATGAAATTCTTATAAGTATTGTAGTAAGCATAGGCATCTATCAGGAACCTTGACCCTAACAATCCTTTATAACCTACTTCGTAGGCCTGCACGCTCTCAGGACGAACCCCTCTTGGATCAAAGTTGTATTGTTTTAGCAGAGCAGGATTAGGAGCACCAGCTGCTACAGAACCCAAGAATGCGCGATAACTTACATCAGTATAAGGAATATCTGTTGTAAGCATATGGTATTTCTCCAACATACTAGGTATACCACCAATAAGCCTTTGTAAACCACCTGCTACCGACAAATCTATGTACTGGTTTTGGGTTGTTGGATTCCGATAACCTGTTTGGTATGATACCCTGATGTTATTATCCGGAGCTACAGTAAGTACTCCTGATACTCTTGGTGTGAAACGGCCATCAAAGTTAGAGCTTTTATCATATCTGCCAGATAAAGCCAGTTTGAATTTATCATCAAACATTTTTTTAGCGATCTGGGCAAATGCACCGTATTCATTTATATCAATTTTATCGGTAAGATCATCAAAAATAGTTCCCCCTGAACGCAATTGGTAAATCCGGTATGAACCTCCAACCTGTAATTCAACTACATTATTAAGTGCATTTGAGAAATTATACATACCCTCATAATGGTATAGATTGGTTTTATCGTCGAATTTAGCACCTGTTCCCGAAGCAATGGTACTGTTTACAATTTTATCTTTTGCAGCTTCAAACTGAGGGGTACCAGGCACAAAGCGTCCCTGATCGGCAACATTTCTTGCAGCTGCATGAGCTTGTGCATCAGTAATTCCCGGAGTGGTCAATTTTGCTCCTATGTATGTACTGATGTATTGAGGGTACCATGTTTGTGATGTTTTTGAAGCTTCGTTGATGAATGCTCCTAAAATAGAGGAGATATATGAATCACCCGAACGTTCTTGTGTGGTATAACCCCTTACAAAGAAATCCTGTCCTTTTAGTTCTAATTTGTATTGCCCGATGCTAAAGTTACGCAATGAGTAACGATCTGAACCGGTATATACCGAAGTACCCGTTCCCCAGTTTATCTGGGCAATACCTTCTATTGTAGGTGTAAATCTGTAGTGTAACGATCCGGAAGTTTTAAGCGATTGGGTATTGTAATCTACCAGTGCATTTTCATTATAACCGGTCCTTGTTACTTCCTGATTTGGAAGAATGGTTTGATTTTTAAGCCCGAAATAGAATGGCAGATACTGACCAGATACTGCAGGGCGCAATGGAGCCGGAACATTTGCATTTATAAAGTTCAGGTAGGCAGGATAGCTTGTTCCTGCAGGAAGATTATCAAGGACCGTTTTTGGATTAAACGCTCCACCAGATGCAGCTAAGATACCCGCCCGTATAGTAGGCTCAATGCTTTGCTGAACTATACTTCTCATATTTTGCGAGCTTTCATCACCATAAACGTTTATACCATCATAAGCCGGATCTGAAGCCCTATCGCCTGCTTTAAAAGCGCGGCCATTGCGATCAAAGTTGCTATAGTTATCTGCCTGCCAGTCTTTTGCCTGAAGGAACGAGAAAGTAGCTTTTACAGCGAACTTATTATTCCAGGCTTTTGCCAAACGTACATCCAACTGGTTATACTGCTGATTTCCGGTATTGTTATCATTTACATGATTAATTCCCGACTTATAAGAAAAGCTGGCTCCCTGGTAATCAAAAGGGCTTTTTGAGGTCATAAGCATGGTACCGCTGATACCGCCCGCACCATATAGCGCTGAAGATGCTCCCGGCAGTAACTCTACGTTATCCAGATCAAGATCTGAAATACCAATAATATTTCCTACAGAGAAATTTAATCCTGGTGCCTGATTGTCCATTCCATCAACAAGCTGATTAAAACGGGTATTGCCATTAGAGTTAAATCCTCTGGTGTTTATTGATTTAAAAGTTAAACTCTGTGCACTGATCTCAACACCTTTCATATTGGTTAGGGCGTCATAAAATGAGGGAGCAGAAAGCTCTTTTAATACAGCAGGTCCCATACGCTCTACAGACACCGGAGATTCAAGAATTCGCTCCGGAGTTCTGGATGCAGAGATAACCACCTCCTGACCTAAAACGGTAGCAGTTTCTATCTCAAAGTCCAGATTCGAAGCATTTCCTGTAACTTCTTTCTCAATTGAAGCGTATCCAACATAAGAAATAACGATTGTAAATGGAGCGGCTTGCTTAACGGTAAGTGTGTATTTACCACTCATATTAGTGGCTGTGGCTATTGTAGTTCCTTTGACAGTAATCCCAACACCTGGTATTGGTTCCTTAGTGGCTTTATCGGAAACAGACCCACTAATGGTTACATTTTGAGCCTGCGCTACCAAACCGGTAATACATAGCAATAAAAATGCAAAGATTGCTTTGGTAAAAATTTTATTCATGCAGTTAATTTATATAAGGTTAATTTATTATAAATATAATACATTAATTTAATTTTCCAAATCCAATTTTGATGAATATTTCATTGCCAAAATCGGATTTTGATTGCAATTGATTTAACTTTTATGTTAACTTGCAAAGTCAATTTAAATTCAAAGGAAGTAGTAATCAAATACTTTCATTTATGTTTTAGATGTGCCTTTAACTGAGCTATGATGAATAAAATAAAAGCCCTCATTTGCATTGTTATCCCAATACTATTAACATATGCTCTCAATACAAAATTCGGCGATACCCCTCCTCTTCTCAAATTCCTGAATCCCTTTACCGGTTTTTGGCAAAACGCAGAAAAAAATACAGTAAATCCAAATAGAAAAATTACCCTAAAAGCTACTTATCAGAATGTTGATATCGCATTCGACGACAGGATGATTCCGCATATTTTTGCGCAAAACGATCATGATGTTTATTATGCTCAGGGTTACGTAACAGCAATGCATCGTTTATGGCAAATGGACTTTCAAACCCGTTTTGCTGCCGGCCGCATCTCTGAAGTGGTAGGGAAAAAGGCCATAGAACTTGATAAATATCAACGTAGGATGGGTATGGTTTATGGCGCTGAGAAATCTCTGGAAGGAATGATGACCGACCCGAAATCAAAAGAAATGATACTGGCATATACCGCTGGTATAAACGACTATATACATTCTTTAACGCAAGCCAAACTACCCATTGAATATAAATTATTGGATTTTAAACCTGAAGACTGGACTCCTTTAAAATGCGCATTACTGCTAAAACAGATGTCGGCAGTATTGGCAATGGGCTCCGATGAGTTTTATATGACCAATATCAGAAAGAAGTTTGGCACTGATGTGGTTAAAGATTTATTTCCTGACTACCCTTTCAAAGAAGATCCGATTATTCCTGTTGGTACCAAATGGGATTTTGATCCACTGCCCGTTCCTACTC
>NZ_JBFTIZ010000103.1:0-21936 GCF_056395165.1 Pedobacter sp. 10L46_2 | reverse complement strand
GTAACAAAGATGACAATGTCAATTTAAGGCGTACTTAAATAAGATCAGGGTCAGACGGTTTCCTGTTGTTCTTGGATTTTAGATTTTTCATAGCAAATAGGCGATTAGATTATGCTCTAAAATTAGAATATAGATCGCTATTATTTCCAGAAAAACATGTGAATGGAGCACCTTAGTTATCAAATACAGGTTATGAGTATTTGAATGGTTTTTTGAGCGGAAATTTAGTAAAATCGATATTCGATCAGCACATCTCTGCGTTAAATCGAATATCGAATGAGGCCATTGTAAGCCGCTTGTAATGAAAAACTTTTGAATCTTATTTTACGCGTTCAACGTATTCTCCGGTGCGTGTATCCACCTTTATCTTATCACCTTGGTTCACAAACAGAGGCACCTTCAGCTCTACTCCATTTTCAGTAGTAGCATACTTCAAGGCTCCAGAAGAGGTATCGCCTTTAACGGCTGGCTCAGCATATGTAATTTCCAGTTCTACAAAGTTTGGAGCCTGAGCCATTATTGGCTCTTCACTTTCAAAAGAAACAATTACATCCATTCCTTCCTTAATAAACTTTGCCGATGGTCCGAATAGTGACTTAGGTACATTAAACTGTTCAAAACTAACATTATCCATTACCACAAAATAATCTCCCTCTTCATATAAATATTGGAAATCATTAGTCTCAACACGACAAATTTCAACCTGCTCATCAGTTCCTAAACGTGCTTCAACAATTCTTCCAGTTTTAATATTACGAAATTTACCTAAGTAAAAAGCGCCACCTTTGCCAGGTGTACGGTGTAAGAACTCTATAACTGTTACCAGTTCGTTATTGAAACGTAAAATATTTCCCACTTTAATTTCGGATGCCTTTGCCATAAAAATGTATTTCTAAAATTTGAGCCCAAATATATATGCTTTTTGCGTATTTATATGCCTTAATAATTAAAGGATTTAATGCAAAATGATCTCAAATTTTTTTTATCTTGATCATAAAACAGCATAATTTTATATGCYTTAAAGTTGACGCATCTCCAACACAAGTAAACAACCGTAGCTATGGAAGAGCCTGTTAACACAAATCAACACATTGTTAAAATATTGAGCGTTGAAAACGTCACGCATAATGTAAAGCGGTTTACCGTCGAAAAACCAGCCAATTATACTTTTATACCCGGTCAGGCTACCGATGTAGCTATTAACAAACCAGCACTAAAATCTATGGTTGGTCCATTTACTTTTACCTCTCTTAACCAGGCAGAATACCTTGAGTTCACCATCAAGATTTATAAAGACCATGATGGTTTAACAAACAAACTCTCTTCTCTAAATCCAACAGATGAATTAATCATCCATGATGTATTTGGAACCATAAATTACAAAGGTTCAGGTGTATTTATTGCAGGTGGCGCAGGTATCACTCCATTTTTAGCAATACTCAGACAACTTAAACTTGATGGCTCACTGCAGGGAAACAAACTATTATTTGCCAACCATAATGAGAGCGATATCATACACAAAACCGAGTTAAAATATTTGCTTGGGGACAATTATATTGATGTATTAAAAGATCCGTTAGACCCGAAAACACAAAGTGGGATAATTGACCAGAATCTTCTAGAAAAATACATTGGTAATCGAGAAAAGTGGTATTACATATGTGGGCCAGATGCATTTACCGCAGCAATGGTCGATAATCTTAAAAATCTTGGAGTGGATAAATCTCACATAGTTATAGAAGAATAATACAACTCAATTAGTGTTTGTTTAACCTTGCCTCTTCAAGATCAAGGTTATCCTCCATATCGCGCAGCACTTCATGATCATATTGCTTAGTAGCTTTGAGTCTTTTAAGGCCAGCTCTCCTTAGTGTAACCAACTCAAGCATGATCTTTCTATAGAGTTTCCTCACTGAGCCAACTTCTTCCTTTTGCGTTTGCTCAAGCAATGTACGCTCAGTTGCCCTGATGCTCCGTTCCAACTGCTCTTTAATTCTGGCAATTGTTTCAAACTGGCTCATCTCATTACTATATTTTTCATCAAGATGCTCAACGCACTCCCTGGCAAGTTGCAAACGTATTGATTCAATCTGATCTTCTTCTGGTACCCCCTCATCTATCTCTTCAATCTTTAGCCACTTCAGGAACAAAGGCAATGTTAATCCCTGAAAAATTAACGTAACAAGTATTACAATAAATGTGATAAACAGAATCATATTGCGATGTGGGAAAGCTTCGCCCGTATCTAAAGTTAAGGGAATTGCGAGTGCTGATGCAAGAGAGACAACGCCACGCATTCCAGCCCATCCAATGATAAAAGGCAGCTTTAAACCCGGACTCTTTTCTTTCTTTCTGATTTTTGCACTTATAAATCTCGGGATAAATCCAGCCACATATACCAGAATGATTCTAACAACAATTACTATGGCGCTAATGAGAAGTCCATATTTAATGGCCTCTTCCATAGAATAATCTTCCAAACCTTCAACAATAACAGGTAATTCCAGCCCAATCAAAATAAAGACAAAACCATTTAATAAAAAGCCTACTGTAGCCCATACTTCTTTGGCCTGTAAACGTGTATGATAATTAAGGAAATCGTTGGAGCGGAATGAAAGAAACAAACCGCCGCTTACTACTGCTAAAACACCAGACCAATGAAACTCTTCTGCAACAATATACATCAGATACGGAGCAATTAATGTGATAGGGGTAGTAATGCTCGACGATTTAGCCCAATACCTCAATACAAAATACAAAATATGAGCAATAAAAAGCCCCACAACTACCCCCATAAGTGCTAACACAAAAAAGTCAGTCACTGCCTCCTGCAAAACAAATTGCCCTGTAAGAATAGCAGCAATTGCAAACCGGAATACAGTTAAAGAAGCGGCATCGTTAACCAAACTTTCGCCCTCTAAAATGGTTAAGCCTCTCTTGGGCATATTTAAACCTTTCAATACAGAAGTTGCAGCAACGGCATCAGGAGGAGAAATAATTCCTCCAAGCAGGAAACCAAATGCAAGTGTAAATCCCGGTATAATATTTACAGAAAAGTAAGCAATGGCCAACGAGGTAATTAACACCAATCCAAAACCCAACAAAAAGATTGATCTTTTCCATTTCCAGAAATCATTCCAGGAAGTATACCACGCGGCCTCAAATAAAAGTGGTGGAAGAAAAATAAGAAATACAATATCTGGATGTACACTTATTGATGGTACCCCGGGAATAAAACTAATTGCTAAACCTCCTATTACCAGGAAAATAGGATAAGAAATTTTCCAGCGTTGACTTAACAGGTAAAGTAACGCCATGGCAAAAAATAACGCAAGAATTAAAAGGAGATTTTGATGTATCATAGAGGAAATAAAGATAGCAAAAAATTCTTTTTCAACTTGTGTATACAAGTGTGAGTTTTTCTTTTATATTTGTTATTAAGCTACTAGTAACCAGACAGTAGCTTAAACCAAATATACCTCTTATGGACACAAATGAACAAAAACCACAGGTTTCCCGTAGAAATTTCTTGATGTCTGCTGCTGCCGTAGCCATAGTGCCATCATTTTTAATGAATGCTTTTACCGCTTCGGCAAAAGCTCCGGCTGGCAAGCTCAGGCATGCCTGTATCGGCGTAGGTGGGATGGGTGGCTATGATCTGTCAAATTTTAAGTCGCACCCAGATGTAGAGATCGTAGCCATTTGTGATGTTGATGCTGATATCCTAAAAAAGGCAGCTGAAGGTATTCCGGGAGTCAGGACCTATGCAGACTGGCGGGAATTGTTAAAGAAGGAAGGAAAAAACATTGACTCCGTAAATGTCTCGGTGCCAGATCACATGCACTTCTCTATTGCCTACAAAGCGATCAAGGCAGGCAAACATGTTTATTGCCAAAAACCACTTTGCCATGATGTGGCTGAAGTAAGATCTCTTACTAAAGCTGCTATCAAAGCAGGAGTAACCACTCAACTGGGTACCCAGATCGCTTCATCAGCATGTGACCGTACTGCAGTGCAGCTGATCAAAGATGGAGCAATCGGCAAGATCAAACATGCTTATTTATGCTCAAACAGATCTGGTGCAGTAGAATTCAGGATGGTAGAACCTCAGCCTGCACAAAACCCGCCCGCAAACTTAAGCTGGGACCTCTGGCTGGGTACGGGACCGGTAAGACCTTACGCCCCGGGCATATATCACCAGGCCAAATGGAGGTCATGGCAAGATTTCGGAACAGGATGGTCAGGAGATATTGGGTGCCATATCTTTGATGCAGTCTGGAAGGGGCTAGGACTAAAAGCCCCGGTATCTGTACAGGCGGAAGTTCATCAGGGCTGGAAAAATTCGCCTGACAAAAGAAAAGAGAACTGGCCATGGGCCGATCACATCACCTGGGTTTTTCCCGGAAATTCCTTTACTGAATCTGAAAAGCTGACCCTTGAATGGTTTGACGGTGAGATGTTTCCGCCAGAGGACGTCCGTAAATTATATACTCCCGGCAAATATCCCGAAGAATGTGCCCTGCTGGTCGGTACCGATGGCGCTTTGCTAATCCCGCATGGCGGAGAAAAGCCGATATTGCTGCCGGAAGATAAATTTAAGGACAAAGAGGTGCGTAAAATCGAAGGCCGGAACCACTATCACCATTTTGTAAATGCCTGCCTGGGTGGAGAAAAAACGGAATCGCATTTTGCACAGTCGGGTCCCATGACCGAGGCTATATTACTGGGTACCGTTGCTATTCGTGTACCCGATCAGTTGCTGCAATGGGATGCTGAGAACATGAAGTTTCCAAACTATCCTGAAGCTAATAAATACATCAGAAGGAAATACCGAAAAGGATGGGAGATCGAAGGCGAATTTTAATTAGAGGGGGGAGAAAACGAATTGGATTATCATTAATTTGTCAGTTTAAAGCAATTGATTAATAAGAAATAATCCTTTTCGTTTATATTATGTCTTATGGTTATATATAGATATAATATATTATGAAAACCTTGAATTTCAAATCATTAATTATAGCTGGGTCTATAATCCTGATCAGTGGATTAACAACTAACAACGTTTTAGCACAAAGATCTTCTCGTGGCAGTGGTGGTGGTGGCGGTAGTCATGTATCAGCGGGTGGGGGAAGCAGACCATCAAGACCGTCTCAAGGAAATATATCTGGCGGCACAAGACCGTCAAGGCCATCAATAGGCAGTGGATCGCGTCCTGATTACAGACCAAGTCGTCCGGCCAATAGACCTGGTTATGGCTACAGGCCAGGCTATGGTTACAGACCAGGTTACCACTACAGACCAGGTTATTCTTATCGCAGACCTTACTACGGATACTATTATAATTACTATAGACCATTTTTAGGCATCAGTTTAAGCGTATTGCCTTATGGTTATTACCCATTCTATTTTGGTGCAGATCAATTCTACTATTCAGGAGGATTCTTTTACAGACAGTACGACGAGGGATATAAAGTAGTTGTGCCTCCGGTAGGTGCTCAGGTACCAAGCATTCCTTCTGAAGCAAAACAGATCACTATTAATGGCCAAACCTATTACGAATATAAAGGGGTTTATTACAGCACAACTGTGGATGCTGATGGTAAAACTGTTTATGTGGTGGCAGGTAAAGATGGTGTATTAGATACCGACAATGGTGCTGTTACAGACGACACCAGCAACTTACCTCAGGTAGGAGATGTTGTAAATCAGTTGCCAGAAGGTACAAGAGATGTGATGATCAAAGGAGCACAATATTACGTTTCTGAAGAAGGTGTTTATTACGAGAAAATAGTGGACGGCGATAACATCACTTATAAAGTTATAGGAATTGGTAACTAAAGCAGTCGTCATCTTGAATTTATTTCAGGATGACCGGAGTACAAACAAGGCCGATAATGATATCGGCCTTGTTTGTTTTATTTATCAGTACTACTCAGCCTAAACAACTTAGTTTCATGACTCAATACCCTGCCACTCCATTTTTTGCCATTACCCACAGCCTTATGCAACCATAGATCATTGATTTTATAAGAACCATCCAACCCTAAATCCTTCCAATTCAAACTAAGGGACTCAGCAGATGCTCCGCGATTCAAAATAGCAATAGCATAATCACCATTTTTAAGCGGCTTCACAAAAACATTCCAATTGCCTTTATTAATCTTACGTTCTGCTTGTTTACCAAGCGCATCCTGATTTATAGCAATAACGTCTTCATTCAGCAAAATTCTTTTAGTTGCCTCACTCATAATACGTAAATCATTAGTAGCTACCAAAGGAGCGGTCATTATACTCCACAAACTCATTTGACTTTGATATTCAGTCTCTGAGCAACCTTTACCACCTAAGTCGCCCGAGGGTCCTTTTTTACCATTTAAGCCTATTACAAGCATATCAAAATCATTCCATCCACCCGGACCAGCATATTGAGCCAGATCAGCATTTACATCAACAATATCCATTATCCCGGCACCTATACTATGTAAATCATTAGGATCTTTCCATGGTTTTAATGCAGCCCATTTATCACGCACATCTGCAGTAGTACGCCATAATTGCCCTCCGGCATTTTTTGCCCAAAGCCATGGTTTTCTATTACCCCATTCGCAAATACCTAGCGCAATTTCCCTACCGCTATTCCTTAATGCATCAGCCATTTTTTTATACCTTACAACAGCAGTTGCAGAATCTGCAGGCGCATCACAATAATCATATTTAAGGTAATCAATACCCCACGAAGCAAATGTTTTAGCATCCTGCTCCTCAAAATTCAAACTCGCTGTATAACCCGCGCAGGTTAACTGCGCCGCATCAGAATAAATACCCAATTTAATTCCTTTTTCATGCACATAATCAGCCAGTGACTTTACACCAGATGGGAATTTCAAGGGGTCGGCAATAATTTGATTACGGTTATCTCTGCCGCCTTGCCATCCATCGTCTATCATCAGGTAATTGTAGCCTGCTTTCACCATTCCTGAACTTACCATTGCATCGGCCATTTCCTTAATATCTTTTTCATTTATCTTATCTGCGAAGTAGTTCCATGTCATCCATCCCATAGGAGGAGTAGCCGCCAGTTCAGGTTTATCATTGAAATTTACCTGAGCAATTCCTGAAAATGTACTTAGCCAAAATGCAATAACCAAGGAACCTGCAATTATTTTATTATTCATTTCTGTGTTTGGTTTATTCTGTTTAGCTTAAAAACAATGCTACCAAATATAGATGCTCTTACTAGAATTTAGCACAAAAAAATATTTAATTTTATGAAATGATAAGACAAGCTTTAGCCACAGATGCACCTCAAATAGCAAGATTAATTATTCATGCAATGGAAGATCTGGCATCAAAGTTTGTTGGCCAATCGGATCCTTTAAAGGCTATACCTCTATTTGAGCATTTTGCGGGCTTGCGTGGCAATCAGTACAGCTACGAAAATATGCTTGTATATGAAGATGAATCGGGTATCTGTGGAGCTATTAGTGGCTACGATGGGGCAGACCTCAACCTGCTCAGGTCACCTTTCCTGAATTATATTGCATCATCATATAACTTTAAGGATATCCCTGAAGATGAAACACAACCGGGTGAGTTCTATATCGACTGTATTAGTGTTGCCGCAAACAAACAGGGGCAAGGTATTGGCAAAAAGTTAATCAACGCTATGGTAGGGCAGCTGACTAACTCAAAACACACTAAAGCAGGGCTATTGGTGAGTAAGGATAATCCTAATGCCGAAAGGCTCTATACAAATTTAGGCTTTAAGATCGCGGACGAAAGGCAATTTATGGGAGGTACTTATTATCATATGCAATGCGCAGTCTGACAATAAAAAAACGCCTCACATGCTAGTATGGGCGTTTTTCTCGTCGAAGTTAAACTGATATATCTTAATTCGGCATTAATACCGTATCAACAACATGGATAACTCCATTTTTCTGATAAACATCTGCAATAGTAACAGTACTCATTCCACCTTTTTCGTCTTTAAGAACTAATTTCTTGCCATCCATCCAGGCCCACAACTTGCCTCCCTGAACGGTAGTCAGTTCAGCTTTACCATTACCATCCTTAATGGCTTTTGCTATTGCTTTAGAATCCATTTTACCAGCAACCACATGATAAGTTAATATCCTGGTTAACACATCTTTGCTTTCAGGTTTTACCAGCGTTTCAACTGTTCCTGCTGGTAATTTATCAAAAGCTGCATTTGTTGGCGCAAATACGGTAAAGGGCCCTGCACTTTTTAATGTTTCTACCAATCCTGCTGCTTTAACCGCAGCTACCAGTGTGGTGTGGTCTTTTGAATTAACCGCATTGTCAACAATATCTTTAGTCGAATACATATCCGCACCGCCAACCATTGGATTTTTTTGCGCATAAACTTGTGTCGAAAATGCCATAACTATTATGGCAAATACAGATTGAATTACTCTTTTCATTTTAGATTTTGATTTGATAACACTTACGCAAATCAAGACAGGTTTGGTTTTCGTGATATAAAATAATTAAATTTATGCATGAGCATTTTACAGTACCAGTATGAGAACAGAAAATTCATTTCAATGCAGAGCTGAAGAGTTTAGAGCCTTACATCAACGAGCCGGTATATTTGTAATTCCCAATCCATGGGATGCAGGATCGGCAAGAATATTAGAAACGTTAGGATTTAAAGCACTTGCAACAACAAGTGCTGGTCTTGCTTATTCGCTTGCAAAGCCAGATGGCCATGCCGCTATTACTCGCGAGCAAACTTTACAGAACGTACAAAGTATTATTAATGTAACAGATTTGCCTGTATCCGCCGACTTAGAGAATGGATTTGGCGACGATCCTTTAAAGTGTGCACAAACCATCAGACTTGCTGCAAATACCGGATTGTCTGGAGGTTCTATTGAAGATGCCACCGGGGATCCTAACGACCCCATTTATCCTTTTGAACTTTCTGTTGATCGTATAAAAGCCGCAGTTGAAGCTGCACGCAGCCAACCTTATCCTTTCACACTAACAGCCAGGGCAGAGAACCTGATACACGGGCGCCCTGATCTTAAAGATACCATTAAAAGGCTTGTTGCCTATGCAGATGCAGGTGCCGATGTTTTGTTTGCACCAGGTTTAAAAACTAAAGAAGAAATAGAAACAGTTGTAAAAGCAGTTTCTCCTAAGCCTGTAAATGTAATTATGGGATTGGCCGGAGACAATTTTTCGCTTAATATGCTGGAAGATATGGGTGTAAAACGTGTAAGTGTGGGCTCTTCTTTAGTTAGAGCTGCCTACGGTGGTTTTTTTAAAGCAGTTGAAGAAATACTTCAAAAAGGAACATTCAGCTTTGCTGATGATGCAAAACCATATGCTGATCTTAATAAGCTGTTTAGCAACTAAGAAGAGAACTTAAAAAGAATGGACAATTATCTGGAAAGTGTAAAGAAACAATTTCTTTACTATAAGCAACTCGGAGAGAAAGCAATGGAGCAACTGCAAGAGCAAGACCTGTTCTGGCAATGCAATGAAGAAAGCAATAGCATTTCAACCATAGTTAATCACCTGTCAGGAAATATGTTATCCCGATTCACAGACTTTTTAACTTCAGATGGAGAAAAGCCATGGCGAAACAGGGATAATGAATTTGAGTCTAAAATAACAAGCAGCACGAAAGTTCTCAAATGAAAAAGAGAAACGCCATTTTACTGATGATCTTTAAAATTAATTATCTTTTTTAGTTGCAATAACAATTCCTGTTGCCCAGCATTGCTTGGTTATAAGCAGATCATTCCTTTTTTCTAAATCTTCTATTAGCTTAATTGCTTTTTCCTGATGGCCCTCAGGCCAGTTTGGCTGCGGCAACATATCATCAATAATGTAAAATGCACCCGGATTTAACATGTTAATCACCTCATCAAGCATTAAGTATTTCCCGTGCCATGTATCAGCGAAGATATAATCAAACTTCAGGTCTTTATTCTGCTCAACCCATTCACCACCATCAATACATTCCAAGCCAAGCCTGTTATCCTCGGCAAGAAAACGCGATGCTACAGATAAATAATTAGGATCATTATCAATGGAGATTAAGGTAGCTTCCTTGTCCATCCCGTCAAGAATCCATGAGGTTGACAAGCCTGTTCCGGTTCCCAGTTCTAAAAATCTGCCGCCAGGCTTTGTACCAGCTAATGTTCTTAATAAAGAGCAAGTTAATACATCAGATGCCATTGAAAATTCGGTATTCTTTGTTGCTTCGTCTATAGCTAAATAAGCATCTGGATAAGTCTGTTTAATTTGTTCTATCACAAATATTTGGTTTATGGGTATACTCATTAATTAACTTTGTGAAGATAGTACTTGTTTAGTTTTAAAACACACCTAACTTAACGCATCGTGAAAAATGATACCAAGACTATGTCTGTTTCCACTATGCAGCGGACTTACCCCATGTTTCATGTTTACCCTGTAATACCCTTTGCTTCCCTTTACAGGTCTAAAATTAGTTGTAAAAATAACCATATCTCCAAGATCGGGTTTTAATACATTTGCCTTTGATTGCGCCCGCGGAATTTGTTCCGTAATCACAAATTCACCGCCTTTATAATCCTCGTCTGCTTGATCGAGCATAAGCACCATTTGCATTGGAAAATAAATCTCTCCATATAAATCCTGATGAAGCGTATTAAATCCACCCTCCCCATATTTTAATATCAGCACCGTTGGTTTGGTTTGCCCATGATCATGGCATATTTGTTTAAGCTCATAATGGGCAAGAGGGAAACGGGTATTTAACTTCAATTCTTCCATCCAGCTATTCGCCACAGGAGCAATTTGCGGATATATGTTCTCCCGTAATTCAGTTATAATTGCGGGCATAGGGTAACTGAAATATTTATACTCTCCTAAACCGAATCGGTACCGTTCCATATTTACCGTTTTCCGATAAGTATCATCAGCATTATAATCTTCAATCAAATTCTCACATTCAGCCTTTGTTAGTATATTTTTTATCACAACAAACCCTTTATCATGTAGTTCAACTTTTATTTTAGGCCAGTTAATTTCGGCTATTCGGTCAGTTATCGATCTCATATTTTAGTATTTAAAGGCAAATTAATTGGTAAAATCAAACATAATCAACCCGATTCTTGCTTTCTGGCTAAGCCTTGAGTTTATACAGGAATAATCACGATGTTTTAAAAGCTTAAGTTTTTCAGCTAACTTTAAAATAAATAGTATTAATGTTATTAAAAGAAAATTATGCGTAAAAATCTCTTTGTATTTGGTATGAGTTGTTTGTTGATGCTGGGTTCTGCTGAATCTCTTTTGGCATCAGGAAAAAATATGCCTGTTAGCGCTCAAACAAAAGTAAGTTCTAAAGATTTAATTGGCCGTTGGGATATCACTATTGATGAAAACGGGAAATCAGCACCATCATGGCTAGAAGTAAAACTATCAGGTTTAAAAACATTGGTAGGCTATTATGTTGGTCCTAGTGGAAGCGCTCGTCCGATAGCAAAGGTAAATTTCGACAATGGTAAGTTCAGTTTCACTATTCCTCCTCAATGGGAAGATGGAGGTCAGGATTTTGTTATTGAAGGTGAAGTAACCGGAGGCACAATTCAAGGAACAATTACCACAAACGAAGGCAAAAAATACAATTGGAAAGGAGTAAAGGCTCCATATTTAAAAAGAACCGCTGCTCCGGTTTGGGGTAAAACCATTAACCTGTTTAACGGGAAGGATTTGGCCGGTTGGAAAGCAATGGGAGAAAACCAATGGATAGTAAAAGATGGTGTTTTAACCAGTCCAAAATCAGGTGCTAACCTAATTTCTGATCAAAAATTTACCGACTTTAAATTGCATGTTGAGTTTAGATACCAAAAAGGAAGCAATAGCGGTGTGTACTTAAGGGGCAGACATGAGGTTCAAATAGAAGATAGCCCTAAAGACCAACATCCATCAAGTGTGCTGTTTAGTGGCATTTACGGATTCCTAACACCTAGCGAGATCAATGCATTAGGACCTAATACATGGCAAACTTTTGATATTACTTTAATAGGCAGAATGGTTACAGTAGTTGTTAATGGAAAAACTGTGATTACTAATCAGGAAATCCCGGGAATTACTGGCGGCGCATTAGATAGCAATGAAGGTGAACCGGGACCAATCTATATCCAGGGAGATCATGGCCCAATTGAATTTAAAAAGATAGTGATTACTCCTTCAAAATAGAATCAGTTTTTATATAGTAGCTTAATTCTGCTTCAAGTCTAGATCCAGAAGATGACCGGAGGAACACTGGAAGATGAGCCGAAGAAGAACTAAGCTACTATATTAAAACACCTCGTTTAAACCGAGAAAAAATCCCTTTGCACCAAAATTACCAAAGGCGTAATCTAAACAGAGATTGGTTCGTGTTGCCTTATTAAACAATACACGCAAACCAGCCCCGCCAGCAGGTTGCCATTGCTGAAACAGCTTAGTGCCAGATAGGTCATTGGCAGTTTGAATATTAAAGAAAGTAACACCACTTATAAAATCATTCCTTGTGATAGGGAAGCGGTATTCTATCTCTGAATAACAATACTGAGTGCCTTTAAAATAACCGATAGTATACCCTCTGCCACTTCTAAAATTTGCATCTTTTCCAGTCCCTGGAAGTTCCAGATAGGGCAGTGTACCACTTACTAGATAAGATCCCCAATTCCAGAGTGCGATTACATGTTCCGGATTTCTGGCCGAAAGGCTCCAGTATTTTCTAAAATCAGTAGTTACCTGTACCGCATTCTTTGTACTTCCTATCCAGCTTTGATTTGCACGAATCCCAACGTCTGCATATATTCCTTTATAGGCCCGGTTCTGATTATCCCGCGTGGTGTACTGTAAGTTTAATAAAAATCCATTAGCCATGTAATGATCTTTATCAAAACCATGTATCTGATTATAAATATGATAGGGCGTTGAGCCATTTGGATTATTTGGATCTTCCAGTTTTCTGCGGATTTCGAATGATGCACCAGCTCCTATAAAAAGGCGATCCATAATTTGCTTATATACCTTTTCACGGAAATTATAATATTCCCCATGAATTGCATAGCCTTTACGCTCAGGATTAGACAATATCAGTTCCTCTTCAGTTCCAGTTGATACCTTGCCAATCCCCAATCCAAAATCAGGAGTAACTGTTTTGGCGGCAACCAAACTTCCTTGTAAGTTCCACCTGTTACCCGGCGTGTAAACATTGTGACTCAGGTAAAAATAAATGATGCCCTTGGTTGTAATGGAAGCTGATGTTGCCGCTACTGACATTAATGTATTAGGTTCTTGCCCCAATACCTTACCTACAACTGCTTTAAGTCCAATTTGAGCCCCAATACTTGGATTATAGGCAATACTTGGCATAGGTGTAAGGCCCGATTTATTTTGAGTTGGCTTGGGTGGTTTACCCGGACTAAAAATACTACGACCTAAATCGCCAATATCGTATTGCTTTACTGTCGTGTCGATTTTAAGTGAATCAGACAAAGGTTTAGTTTGTCCATAACTATATGCCTGAACGCCCATAAATGAGGTCAGCAATACTATCTTTATTTTTAATGAACTTTTAATTTTCTTTCTGTTTAAATGTGATAAGAACTTACAATCTATTATGTTTAATGCTAAACGAAAAATAAACAACGTATCTATTAATTAAGCATATGGGCCAGTATTGGTCCACATTTTTCGATACATGGGGCATAAAAGTGCCCGTGTTTCCAATTTGCCGATTTAGGAGACAAGCCCCACCAAAATTCTGCCAAAGCGAGTGGTTCCATTCCATTAGCAAAAGCATATTGTAATAATTTAGGTGCAGCACATTCTCCGGCACCTGCTGGCGGTTTGCCCGAAGCGGTATGTTCAAAAGCTTTAATTAAGCTTTTGGATTCTCCAGCTTTGTTTAAAAAATGGTATTGCTCAAAGATTCGACTTTGTAATGCATTAGAATGATCTTTTCTTAGCGCTTTTAAAAGCAGGATTTCTTTGGTATGAGCCTCGTCTTTAAATGATTCCAGGTAACTGATTTTCTCGTTAATCTGAGTAAGTTTTTCCATCCCTGCATTTACAAAGCCACCCGGTTCCAAACCATCAAATATTGGCGGCACAAATTTAGCATGATAATTTCTGCCGGCCAGTTTACCCGAAAACGCAGCCAAATATCCTAGTTTGCCTTCCTCGGTTCTAACTATTAATACACCAAACATCTTTCCAATTACCATTCCTTCGGCACCGGTAAGCAAACCAAAATTATGTGCCCATTCTTGTTGATGCGCTAGATGAAACTGCAGTTTACTTGCCGCCAAAAGACAAAGCGGATGTAATTCACTTTCTAAAGAAAAGCTAAGTCCATCGGCAAGTGCATTGATTTCTGCAGATTCCTCGAAAGGGCAGAATACTGAATTTTCATCAATTAGATTTGGCATTATTGGATGTTTTGCATTACTGGGCGTTTTTGCATTGTTTGGTGTTTTTGTTTTAGGCGGTCGTCATCCTGAATTTGTTTTGCTTCGCAGCTACTTCGTGGTCAGGATCCCGGACTAGAAAGATGGAATAGATCGCTTAATAATACACTCTATTTTTAAAAAATTTGACGCAAATATCAAACAATTTTATTTAAAACCTTATAAAATAATTTCCCATAATATTTTGTGCCAGATCAAGTTTGATCCCGTACCTCATATGATTCTTTAACGCTGTCTGCTTCTTTTTGGGCTATTATTTTTTCTTTTTTGAGGTCAACACGGATCAGGTTATACAAGCTCATATAGATATTAGCAACCCAAACAATAGAGAATCCAGATATAAGATAACCTGTAAACCCTGGATACAGCAGCGTATACTTAGTAAGAACAAGTAAAAAGAGCGTAACATAATGACTAAAGCAATACTCGCAGGTAAGCATGTAAAACAGCTTTCTTTTCAGAATATGGCTAGCCGTTTTTGATTTTTCAACAAAGTACTCTCTTATCTCTCTAAAAACTTCTTCCTTTGTTACCGTCCATGAGATGCAGGCCACAGGAATTGCAAGTATAAACAACCAATATTCGTGAGTATTCATAAAAATATTTAAAGAATGACGATTTCATGTTAGCTGAACAAAACAGCCATGTATTTGTTTAAACAATTTTTTTAATCATTCATTTAGTTTCTTTTCTTATAGTTCCATACCGCCCAGGCATTCAGTACAATGGCAAAAACACCAACAGTACCTAGTTGAGGCAATATGTCTCTTAACCCACTACCTTTAAGGATAACCATTCGCATTACTTCTATCAGGTAACTAACCGGATTGAACCTCGAAACTATTTTTGCCCAATCGGGCATACTGTCTATAGAGGTGAATAAGCCACCCATCAGAATAAAGATCATCATGAAAAAAAACATGTTTAACATAGCTTGCTGCTGGGTATCACAAAAGGTTGAAATCAAAAGTCCGAAACCCAAAATGGCCAGCAAGAAAACAGATGCAAAGAGATACAGCACTAGCAAATTTCCGAGAGGTTCAATACCATAAATTAACCACGATACTAGGAGCCCTAGCGTAAACACCACATTTCCAAGTACCCAAAAGGGGATGAGTTTTCCCAATATAAAATGATGTTTTCTTATTGGACTTACATTGATCTGTTCGATAGTACCAAACTCTTTTTCTTTTACAATGTTTAGTGCCGATAGAAAACCTCCAATCATGGTAACCAGTATAGCCAAAATACCGGGAACCATAAAAAATTTGTACTTCATTAAAGGATTAAACAGATTGGATGAGCTGATCTCGATAACCGCAGCGCCGCTAAACTTTGAAACCGGCAGCAATTGCAGTCTTATATCGTTATTAAAGTCTCTTATGATAGACCCAAGATATGCTCCTCCAAGATTTGCCTTTACTCCGTTTATGGCATTTACGACAATAAATAGCTGTTGGTGGTTTTCGCGGACAAGGTTGCGCTCAAATCCATGCGGAATTTCCAGAATCAGATCGGCCTTGTCCGCTTCAATCAGTTTCATTCCTTCCTTAAAAGAGGCATTATATCCGGTAAGTTTAAAGTATCCAGAGGCGGTAACTTTAGAGATCAGTTTTTGGGAATAGCTGGAATGATCATGATCTACTACAGAAAGATTGATGTTCTTTACTTCATAATTTGCAGCAAGCGGCAGAATTATCAGTTGCATAACCGGCATTATGATGATCAGTAACAGTATAGCCTTGTTGCGAAATATCTGTCTGAATTCTTTTTCGAGTAAAAAACGGATCGTTCTCATGCCAGTCTGATTTTAAAACTTTTTAAACTCACTACTAATAAACCAAGGGTAATACCACCCAGAATTAACGTTTCTTTCCAAATGGCCGAAAATCCTAATCCTTTGATCATAATGGACTTCACAATTAAATAGAACCATTTTGCAGGAACCAGATTAGAGATCAATTGCAATGGGTAAGGCATGTTTTCTATAGGAAACATAAAACCACTGAAAAGCACTGTTGGTAAAAACATTCCCATCAGAGAGATTAACATGGCCATTTGCTGGGAATCTGTTTTTACAGAGATGAATATGCCCAGGCTTAGGCAGGTGATGATAAACAAGGTGCTTTCTACAAAAAGCAGGGCCACACTTCCGTTAACTGGCAAATCGAGCACATAAACACTCAACAGTAGGATGGAAGCTACATTTATGAGCGATAGAAAAAGGTATGGTACTGCTTTAGAAAGGATAACCAGAAGCGGACTAAACGGTGAAACCAATAAAATTTCCATGGTTCCTGTTTCTTTTTCTTTTACAATTGAAATAGCCGTCATCATTACACACACCAGCATTAGTACCAGGGCCATGACACCCGGAACAAAATTATGTGCACCCTTTAGTTGCGGGTTGTACAACATCCTTACTTCGGGAACTATCAAGTAGGGTATAGCTGCTGCTTTATCAATTGAATTTTGATAGTCCTGAATAATTGAAGAAACATAATTTGTAAGCATACTGGCAGTATTAGGATCAGAAGCATCGGCAAGAATCTGGATCTGTGCCTTGCGCTGATGGAGTAGGGCTTCATTAAATCCTGCCGGAAAAACGATGGCCATCTTAATTTTTCCTTTTTTAAATGCCGCTTCCATTTGCTTATTGTTCATCACGCTGCTTTGAATATCGAAGTACCTGCTGGCAGCTATCCTGCTGATGATTTGTTGTGAGGCCTGGTCTTTGGCCTGATCCATAACAATGATCTCAGAGTTTTTAACCTCGTTGGTTAGTGCGAATCCAAAAATAAGAATCTGGATAACCGGCATTCCAAATAGAATTAGCAAGGTCTTTTTGTCCCTCCAAACATGGGCAAATTCCTTTTTTACAAAGTTGATAAACTGTTCCATTGCCTTATTATTCTAATCGCTACGTTTTGCACCTCTGGCCAGATGATAAAAAACCTGGTCCATTGAGCTTGCTTTAAATTGACTTTTTAAATTAGCCGGGGTATCAAGCGCTTCTATTTTTCCGTCTACCATAATAGATATGCGGTTACAATACTCAGCTTCATCCATATAATGAGTGGTCACAAAAATGGTAATTCCTTTTGCAGATGCCTCGTAGATCAGGTCCCAGAATTGTCTTCTTGTTACCGGATCAACTCCTCCGGTTGGTTCGTCCAGAAATACAATTTTTGGTTGGTGTAAAACCGCAACTGAAAAGGAAAGCTTCTGTTTCCAGCCCAAGGGCAGGGAGGCTACTAATTTTTTAGCTTCGTTTTTAAGTTCTAGCTGTTCCAGTAAGTCTTCACTTTTAGTTTTAATTTCCCGATTGCTTAACCCATAGATTCCTCCAAAAAACCTGATGTTTTCCTGCACGGTGAGATCTTCATACAAAGAGAACCTCTGACTCATGTAGCCTATATTCCTTTTAATTTCTTCTGTTTGCTTATATACATCAAAACCTGCTACTGTGGCTGTACCAGAACTGGGTATAGATAAGCCGCATAGCATGCGCATGGCAGTTGTTTTACCGGCACCGTTAGCACCCAGAAAACCAAATATTTCGCCCTTTTCTACTTCAAAAGTAATTTCATTTGTTGCTGTGAAATCTCCAAAGCGCTTGGTCAGCCTATCCGTTTTTATTACATATTCCATAGCTAGTTCTTCAATAATTTGATGAAATAATCTTCGATGGTTGGTGGTACAGGCTTAATTTCAATCTGAGTTAAACCTTCAGCTTTCAGGTAGGTCTTCAGCTTATTATCCTCAAAAGAACCATTAAAGGAAACATGGGCATACTCGCCAAAGGCATAACAATCCATTACCTCAGGGTATTTTCTAAGTGCTTTAATCAGTTCATACATCTGATCTGCTTTGATTGCATATAGTTGCTCCGGATATTGCTGAATCATATTTTGAGGGGTGTTGATGGATAATATTTTCCCGTTCTGGATCAGGGCGATGCGGTCGCACAAAGTAGCCTCGTCCATATACGGGGTTGATACCAGAATGGTAATATCTTGCGCTTTAAGCCTTTTCAGCATCTCCCAAAATTCTTTTCTTGACACCGGATCTACTCCAGTTGTTGGCTCATCCAGAAACAATACGGTTGGTTTGTGGATAAGAGCACAGCATAATGCTAGTTTTTGTTTCATTCCACCTGAGAGTTTCCCCGCCCTTCTGTTTTTGAAGGGTTGGATCTGGACGTAGATATCTTCGATCAGATGATAATTCTGAGCGATGGTAGTGCCAAATACAGTAGCAAAAAAGCGAAGGTTTTCTTCGATGGTCAGGTCCGGATAGAGTGAAAATCTGCCAGGCATATAACCAATTGTTTTTCTAATCTGTTTATAGTCGGCAACTACATCATAACCGTCTATCTTTGCCGTTCCTTTTTCAGGAAGTAGCAGGGTAGTCAGCATCCTGAAAATACTGGTTTTACCTGCGCCATCAGGACCAATAAGGCCAAACAGTTCTCCCTTTTTTACATGGAAAGAAACATCATCGACAGCAACTAGCTGCTCTTTACCGTAGGTTTTACGGAGCTCGTTTACCTCGATGGCAAAGGCGCTGCTCATATTTTTTTAGATAAAATAATCTCTCCGTACATGCCTATTTTTAAATAGCCATCATTTTTTAGCTTTACCTTAATTGCATATACCAGATTGGCCCGCTCGTCTTTGGTTTGTATGGTTTTAGGAGTGAATTCTGCTTTATCGCTAATCCATTCTATAATACCCTCGTAAGTTTTATATTTTCCGTCTGCTGAATCAACCAATACCTCAACTTTTTGCCCAAGTTTAATAGCTGGCAACTGATTGCCAGTAATGTAAGCTCTTAAAATGATGGACGACAAATCACTGATTTTGTACAAAGGTTTGCCTATTGAAGCCATTTCATTTACTTCAACATATTTGACCAGTACAGTGCCTGCTGTTTCGTTTATAATTTTACTCTTTAAAAGCTGATCGTTTAACTGATCAATCTGTACATTCAATGGAAGTGTTTCTTGATTTAAACTTGTCGAGGTAATATTCAGAGAAGATCTCTGAGCAGCTATCTGTTTTTTAATAATTGCAATCTGAGCATTGGCGTCGTCCAATTGTTTTGGTGTTGCAGCATCGGCCTTTAAAAGATTGGTAATTCTTTGCCGTTCTCTGTTTGCTTGCTTTAGTTGTTCCTGGTATGCGGCTATCTGAGCTGGTACATCAGGCTTTTTACCTAGTACAACATTAATCTGGGCTCGCAGTTGTTTCTTTTTTAAGTATAGTTGAGTAGTATCAATATAGCCTATCGTTTCGCCTGCCTTAAGTACCTGCCCCTCTGCAAGATTCAGGGTCTTAATGGTTCCGGTTGCCTCAGCAGATACGATGGTTTCTACAGCTTCGAAAGTGCCCGAAGCATCATAGACTTGTTCCTTTTGCCCACAAGACATCAAAAACAAAGCGGTAGTTATTGCAAATGCTATTTTCTTCATGATTAGTTTGTTTAAAAATTAATTGCCAGTGGTAGTTTGTTTATTATACTGTGCCATAAGCAGTTGTATCTGGTGCATGATTTTGCTTTGTCTGGCCTGATCTTCGGCGTTTACCTCACGTAAATAATCGCTGGTATTGATTACTCCGTTTTGCAATTGTGCGGCCGATGTTTCCTTTATACTTGCTCGCAACGCAATAATCTCATCATCTGAGCTCAATAGGTTTGTTTGCTTATCAATTTCAGATTCCTGCTGTTTTACCACAAAATTAGTGTTCAATAAAAAGCTTTCCTTTTGCAGATCAATCTCTTTTCTGTTGATGTCTATAATTGCCTTTTCTTTTTTGCTGGTATAAAAACCAGATAGGGGCCAGCTCATTCTAAGTCCACCCATGGCAAAAGGTTCGGCTGCATTGTTCAACATATTTAATGCTGGCCTGCCTACACCACCCTGCAAAAACAAATTAAATTTAGGCAGGTTCCGGGCTGCTATAGCTTGTTCTTTTACCTCCAGACTTTTGCGTTGCTGTTCATAAAGGCTAAGCTCTGGCCGGCGGATTTCAGCTTGCATTATAGGTTGTACAGGTTTTTGCAACTCAATATCTTCTGTAAGTGTTTTATTAATAAATAAGCTCAGCACATCTATATATCCTTTGCGTGTAAATTTCTGCTCTATACTTTTTTGGGTTACTTTGAGTAATTCGGCCTTAAGGATATTCAAACTGCTTTTAAAGGCCGTTCCATTAGCTATAGTAGCTTTTGCGCGATCGATGCCAAGCTGAATATCTTTTTGAAGTAATTCATTTTGTTTTAGTTGGGCATCTATTAACAATACGCCAAAGAACAACTGATTTACTCGTTCTTTCAATTTGTATAGCTCAATCTCAAGTTTCTGAGTTTCAACCGAGGCATTAATGCCAATCGCTTCTTTTTGTTGTCTGATAACCCCACCATCAAATAGGACTTGAGTTCCTTCGGCACTTAAACGATATTGGTCTTTACTGAGTTGAGGAATATTCGTTCCTGGAATTTGAATTGGAATCTTTGTTA
Organism: Pedobacter sp. 10L46_2; assembly: GCF_056395165.1. NCBI lineage: Bacteria > Pseudomonadati > Bacteroidota > Sphingobacteriia > Sphingobacteriales > Sphingobacteriaceae > Pedobacter > Pedobacter sp. 10L46_2. Next base: position 928 of record NZ_JBFTIZ010000103.1, on the reverse strand, counting down.
CATCAGACTGGTAACTGGCCAGTCCGCTAATATTAAATTGTGGAAGATACCCTTTTGCAGCGTTTTCAATAGAGTAGGCTGCAGTTTTTGAAATCAATTCCGACTGCCTTACCAATGGATAATTCTGGCGGGTCAGATTGTAGCATTCTTCAATTGAAAGCTTTTCCTGGCTTTGCACATTCGTTTGGTAAAACACAAAACAAATGATGGTGGTGAAAAATATAGATTTCATTTCTACTGTTTATTTATTTGTTTTAATCATTTGATTAATCTCTGAACAAAAAATTTTAATGGGTTTTTAGCATCGCATCAATCCAAACAGGAATCATTTTTTTTCTTTCTTCAACCATTTTATCAAAATCTTCTTGTTTTAATTCTCCTATAATTTTAAGTAGGGGACTGGCTACAAAAGGGAAAACCGTTAAACTGATAATGTTTATAATAAAATGCAGGGGATTAGCTTTACTATTTAGGGCTTCGTTTAACTGCTGATAAAAATGAGATTTAAGCAGAATCTCTTTAACATTCATATTTGTAGCCAGTTTTTCGGGGTTAGCTTTTATTTCACTTAAAATGAATAATGGCATGTCTGGTTGCTCTCTTAATAAATTGATATAGTTTTCGGCAACCAGTGAAATCTTTTCTGTTAGGCTAAATGCCTCATTATTCAATAGTCCTCTTATCCCCATTAAAAACTGCTGTATGTTCTCCATCATTACAATATCAAACAACTTCTCTTTACTTCTGAAATAGTAATTCAGCAACGCAAGGTTTATACCGGCTTCTTCAGCAATATCCCTTGTACGAGTACCAGAGTAACCTTTTTTTGTAAAAACAATATTTGCTGCTGCTTTAATCTTTTCTTCAGTGCTGCTGTCGGCTTCTATCTTTGTTTTCTTACTCATCTTTATCTTGTAATACCTTAAGT
>NZ_JBFTIZ010000102.1:0-24618 GCF_056395165.1 Pedobacter sp. 10L46_2 | reverse complement strand
GTTGGATTCTACTAAAATCCCCCTACATTTGAATACTTTAAATAAAAGCTGTAAAACACTAATAATCAACACTAAAGTATGCCTTACAAAGAACGGGAAATCAATAAAATGTACTATACGATGGGTGAGGTAACCGAAATGTTTGGTGTAAACGCATCCCAAATCCGATTTTACGAAAAGGAATTTGACGTATTGCAACCTAAAAAAAATAAAAAAGGAAACCGCCTTTTTACCCCAGAAGATATTGAAAATTTAAAGATCATTTTTCATCTGGTAGAAGATAAAGGTTTCACTTTAAAGGGAGCAAAAGATCATCTGAAAAACAATACATCTGAGGTTAAAGAAAATCAAAAGATCATTGACTCGCTTGAGAAATTAAAAGATTTCTTACTGAAATTGAACGACCAGATTTAATTATTTTCATTTCTCCGGTTAATTATTTTTTATTTCGAAAATAATTAACGTGGTTAGGCAAATTTATGTCAACCACAACCGGAATATGCTCCACATTAGTAAATCCGGCAAGTAAGGACTTTAAGTTTTTTATCCAACCTGCTCTTGAGCAACATAAAATAAAAGAAATCCAGTGTATTGAAGGTACTATAAGGTACTATAAAGAAAGAGGACGATAGGTAACCAGCCCACCGTCCTAACCTAAACTGGATAAAACCTAACTACCAGTAAATTGTATATAGTGCCACAATTAGCCCGCAAACAATGATTGCACCAACTGTGAAAGCCCTATTAGTTCTAAACATTTCTTTTTCTATTTCAAGTCCGTTTGTTAGTACCCCTCTTCTGGTTTCTATGATGCTAATTGCATACATCACCACAAGACAAATGATAAATACAAAACCCATCCGGTCTAGAAATGGTATTTCATAAAGCATACTTCCATCTCTCTGTTGCACCAGCTTTGAAAAGCCTGTTGAACTAAGGAATTCCAGGTTCATCACATTTGGAAGGAATTTGAATATCACCGAAAGCGCAAAACCGCCAACTGTTGCAAATAACGCTGCATTTGAGGTTGTCTTTTTCCAGAAGAAACCTAAGATAAACATGGCAAATATACCTGGCGAGAAAAAGCCGGTATATTCCTGAATAAACTGAAAGCCACCTTTTTTATCGATACCAAGTAAAGGAGAAATGATGATGGCTACTAGCATTGCAAGGATAACAGTAATCCGTCCAATTACGACCTGCTTGTCTTCATTCGCTGTTTTATTGATTACTTTCTTGTAAATATCAAGTGTAAAAATGGTTGCAATACTATTTGCTTTACCAGCAAGGGAAGCAACTACCGCAGCGGTTAATGCGGCAAACGACAATCCCTTTAACCCGGCAGGAAGAAGATTTAAAAGCACAGGATAAGCACTGTCTGGAGATACCTCTCCGCCTTGCAACATATCTGTTTTAAAGTCACCATACCCTTCTTTGTAAAGAACAAACGCAGCTATTCCAGGAAGTACCACGATAACAGGCATCAATAATTTTAAGAAAGATGCAAAAAGAAGTCCATTTCTTGCTGTTTTAAGATCGGCTCCAAGCGCTCTCTGAGTGATGTACTGATTGCAACCCCAATAATTAAGGTTTACAATCCACATACCACCAATTAGTACAGTTAAGCCAGGCAGATCGAGATAATTCTCATTATCTTTCTTAAAGATCATATGAAAATGCTCTTCTGCGTGGACTTTTAACAGACTAAAACCCTTCATTACTCCACTTGAACCGAAATGCGTGGCTACCAGCTCTAATGCAAGATATGTAGTTGCCAAACYACCCAGGATAAGGAAAAACACCTGAATTACATCGGTATATCCAATTACCTTCATTCCACCGAGTGTAATGATGATGGAGAAAATAGCCAGCAGGTACATACACGCAGTAAGGTTAATTCCTGATATGCTGTGGATTGCCAGAGCTCCTAAATAAAGTATGGAGGTTAAGTTTACCACTACGTATAATAACAGCCAGAAAATAGCCATAATCATTGCTACAGTACCATTGTAACGTTGGTTTAAGAACTGTGGCATGGTGTATATCTTGTTTTTTAGATATACCGGTATAAAAAATACCGCCACAATTATTAAGGTAACGGCTGCCATCCACTCGTAGGTAGCAATTGCAAGTCCCATCTTAAACCCTGATCCGCTCATTCCAATAAACTGCTCAGCAGAAATATTGGAGGCAATAAGGGAAGCTCCTATTGCCCACCAGGTAAGTGAATCTTTGGCCAAAAAGAAATCTTTAGAGTTCTCCTTATGAGCCTTTTTTTGTCTATAAACCCACCATCCGTAAAGCGCAACGATCAGAAAATAAATCAGGAAAACTGCATAGTCTAATGCGCCCAGTGTTTTCATAAATTCCGGTTAATCGCTGAATTTAAATGTGCCTGTTGATTAAGTTTTCAAGGAATTCTTGTCTGYCACTTAGTGTTTGTGGCTCGCCATTCTGAATTGCATAATCTCGCAGATCTTCAAGACTTAAATTACCGTTTTCAAACTCTTTTCCTTTACCGTTATCAAAAGATGCATATCTGTCTGTTCTGATTTTTTTATAGTCAGAGTTTTGAAGTATGTCGTCAGCAACGATCAGTGCACGGGCAAACATATCCATACCCCCAATATGTGCATAGAACAAATCAGCCTGATCAGTAGAGTTTCTGCGGATTTTGGCATCAAAGTTTATTCCACCACGACTAAAGCCGCCTGCTTCAAGAATGATCAGCATAGATTCAACCAGTTCGTTAATGTTATTTGGGAACTGATCTGTATCCCAGCCATTTTGATAATCTCCACGGTTGGCATCAATAGATCCAAGTAGACCTGCATCTGCAGCTACTTGTAATTCGTGCTGGAAGGTATGACCGGCTAGGGTTGCATGGTTTACTTCAAGGTTTAATTTAAAATCGCCAAGAAGGTCATATTTTTGAAGGAAGCCTAAAACAGTTGCTGCATCATAATCGTATTGATGTTTAGTAGGCTCACATGGTTTTGGCTCAATCAAGAATGTACCATTAAATCCATTCTTTCTGGCATAGTCTTTTGCAGTATGAAGGAAACGTGCAAGATGCTCCTGCTCTCTCTTCATATCGGTATTTAATAGCGACATGTATCCTTCACGACCGCCCCAGAATACATAATTCTCTCCACCTAATGCAATGGTTGCATCAAGAGCAGCTTTTACCTGGGCAGCACCATGTGTTAATACATGAAAATCAGGATTTGTTGCTGCACCGTTCATATATCTTCTGTGCGAGAACAGATTCGCAGTACCCCATAATAATTTTACGCCTGTTTCATCTTGTTTCTGACGAGCATAATCTACCAAAGCTTGCAGTCTTCTTTCGTTTTCTTTGATGTCGTTACCGTAATCTACCATATCTACGTCATGGAAGCAGTAATATGGAATACTTAACTTGGTTAAAAACTCAAATGCTGCATCCATTTTATCTTTAGCACGTTCTACAGGATCGCTTTTTTGGTTCCAAGGAAAAATATGGCTTGCTTCGCCAAAAGGATCGGCACCGTTACCACAGAATGAATGCCAGTAAGCACCGGCGAAACGAAGGTGATCTTTAAGTGTTTTCCCAGCCACAATCCTTTCAGGATCATACCATTTAAATGCCAGAGGATTGTCGCTTTCACGTCCCTCGAAGTTAACCTTACCGATATTTTTAAAAAATTCGTTATTCAAAGTGTTTACGCTCATGTTGATTTTTTATTTATTTAATGATTCTAATTGTTGTTCAAGAAGTTTTTTCCAGGTTTGATATTCATCCTCCAGTCTCTCATTGGTTGGTTCTACCAGCTTAACAGGCTTTTTATTACTAAATGCCTCGCTAACCGTTTTAAAAATGTTTGCTCCAATACCGGCACCTACAGCAGCACCGTAACTACCGTCGTTCTCATAAAGTTCCACCGGCACGCCTGTTACGTTTACAAAGGTTTGAGAGAAAATATCACTCATAAAAAGATTTGACCTTCCTGCTCTGATTACAGATGGCTGCATTCCGTTTTCTCGAAGGATATCTAATCCATAACGGAATGAGAATGCTATTCCTTCTTGTACTGCGCGGAATATATGTGCCTGTGTATGCAGGTTAAGGTCTATTTGCTGTAAATGTGCACCTACAAGTTTATTATTCAGCATACGCTCTGCTCCATTGCCAAAAGGAAGAACATAAAGTCCGTTGCTTCCTGCAGCGATCTTACTTGCTGCATTATTCATGGCAACATAGTCTATTGACGAGCCCATTAGGTTTTTAGCCCATCGGTTCATACTTCCTGTTCCATTAATGCAAAGCAAAACGCCTAAACGCTGATCCTGAGCGGTATGATTTACGTGCGCAAATGTATTTACACGTGATTGTTTGTCGTAAAGTAACTGATCAGTAACGCCATAAATAACTCCTGATGTTCCAGCAGTTGCAGCTACTTCGCCTGGTTGTGTTACATTTAATGAAAGGGCATTGTTTGGCTGATCTCCTGCTTTATAAGCTACTGGAATACCTGCCCTTAAACCTAGCTTTTCGGCAATCGATTCCTTTACTTGTCCGTGTTCAGAAAACACTGGTTTTATCTCCGGAATTATGCTTGAAGAAAAACCAAACTGCTCCATAATATCAGTAGAAATTCCGTTGGCTTTAAAGTCCCAAAGTATCCCTTCTGATAAGGCAGAATTACTGGTAGTAACCTCTCCGGTAAGCTTCATTGAGATAAAATCTCCGGGCAGCATCATCTTGGCTACTTTACTATAGGTTTCGGGTTCGTTCTTTTTAACCCAGGCCAGTTTTGAGGCGGTAAAGTTACCGGGCGAGTTAAGCATACGGCTCAAAACCTGTTCTTTTCCTAAAGCGTTAAATGCCTCTTCCCCGGTTTCTACGGCCCTGCTGTCGCACCATATAATACTGTTTCTCAGGCTGTTTTGCGCTCCATCTACAATAACAAGTCCGTGCATCTGATAAGCTATACCAATGGCCGAAATGTCTAACGGATTGTATTTACCCTTACTATTACAGTTTAGTATGGCTTGCTGAACATGTTCCCACCACATATCTGGCGACTGCTCTGCCCACCCTGATTTTAGAGAAATAATCTCTGATTCACTATCCGGATATTGTGCACTTGCAAGAATGTCGCCGGACGCAACATCAACTACCGAAACTTTGACAGATGATGTTCCTACATCAATACCTAATAGCAGCATGTTTTCTTTATATATTTGGGTTGAATTAAAATATTAGTATTTGATTAAACGAAATTAGTAAAATATTTAATTTAAGCAATCGATTGCGATAAAAATATTTTATCATATTTACTCGCTTAATAAATTGTACTATTGCACAGGGTCGTCATAGATGTTGCACCTGGTCATCTCGACAATAGGAGAGATTTCTTGGTTATGCCAGTTCAAGACATCTCTCCTATTGTCGAGATGACGGGCAGCTTTAAACAATCTGAAAAAAGAGCAATGGACAAACAATGAACCAAATAAAAAACAAGATATACTGATGAAAAATCAGAAAAGGACAACGATTTATGATATTGCGAAGAAACTAAATTTAAATGCTTCTTCTGTTTCCAGGGCTTTAAGTAATAACAGTAATGTTAGTGAAGCAACCCGGAAACTAATTTTAGATACTGCCAAGGAATTAAATTACAAACAAAATAGCCTGGCATCAAACCTAAGGAAAGGCCATAATCAGACCATTGGGGTTATTGTGCCGCGCATTAATCAAAATTACTTTGCTGATGTGATTGCCGGTATCGAGGAGGTTACTTATCAAAAAGGTTATAACCTGGTAATTTGCCAATCAAACGAATCTTCTGCAAGAGAGGTTAAATGTGTAAACACCTTAATTAACCAGCATGTGAGTTGTATCGTAATTTCCCTTAGTGCTGATTTTGAAGACGATAAACACCTTCAAACCATTAAGGAACATGGTATTCCACTAATCCAATTTGACAGGGTAGCAGAACATCTGGACACATTTAAAGTGCTGAACGACAACGAACAAGCTTCTATAGACGCAGTAAGTCATTTAATTGAGCAAGGTTATAAAAGAATTGCATTGCTTGAAGGCCCGCAAAATCTGAATATTTTCAGACAAAGGAAAGCAGGTTATCTTGCTGCGTTAAAAAAATATAAGGTTCCGGTGTTACCAGAACTAATTAAAGAAAATGCCTGGACAAAAGAACTGGGAGCTGAATCAACTAAAGAATTACTAAATCTTGCTGAACCACCCGATGCAATATTTGCTTCTACTTCCGATTTCTCTGCTCTGGGTGTTTTGGAAGTAGCCACCAAGATGGGATTAAAAGTTCCTGAGGAATTAGGTATATGCGGTTATTCAAATGAGGCCTTTACCGAAATAACCAGCCCTTCTATTACTACTATAGACCAGTACAGTGTAAGCATGGGTAAAACAATTGCAAACCTATATTTTCAGGAAATAGAATCTTCAGAAAAAGACAACAACCCTAAGATTGTAAGTATAAAACCAAAACTGATTGTTAGGTCGTCAACATTGAGAAACAAAACCGAAGGTTATTAAGGTTTATTCAAGTATTTCCTGAAAGCTGTGTTTAAACTCTTCGCCATATATAGCCTTATACTCTTTGTTAAAGGTTTCGAATTTAGTTTTGGCTAATGAGTGTTTTCCTAAATGGACCAGGGCTTTACACTTTATGATCATCGCTTCTTCATTTACCGGATCAAAATAGAATACATAATTGGCCAGATTGATCAGAAACTCCGGATCATCGGCAATTTTAATTGTAGCTGCATAGTGCAAATAGGCGTCTATGATCTCGTTTGACAGATCAGATTTAAAGGTATCCAGCCAGTCGTATTCTACGTTCGACAAGAAGCTTCCCCTATGTATGATCTTAGTAAGCTCATTCACTCTTCGCTTGTCCATTTCTCCTTTACTGCTTACAATGTTCAGGTACTCACTATAATCTATTTTTACCTTAGTATCGTCAAAGTCTATCTTCCAGTATCCGGTTTGTTTAGAGATCTGACAACCGTCCATTTTTTCAAGAATGACCTTTAACTTCGCGATATTCACTGATCTGTTGTTCCTTGCACTATCTGCTGTTTTATCAAACCAGAGAATTTCTGTTAGCTTCTCAGAACTAATGCCCCTGCCCCACTTAATGGTATAAACCAGAACTACCAGAAATAACTCTCTTAATAAGGGAGAAAAGTACTTGGTAATGTCTTCCCCTTCCTTATCAAAAAGCTGAAGGTCGCCAAATAGGAAAATGGTATTTTCATGTTGCTCCACCACTGTTTCTACAGCTGAGGGTTCATCAACAAGCGGTTGCAATTTAACCTTAACAAACCGCTTTCTTTTCCAACGGTATATTACAAGCCCGGTAATGATTAGCACTGGCAAAAGAAATAGCAAATACTTTGCTGGCTTCCAGGACAGGCCTTTTGTTGAAGCGGCATAGGCAGCTTCGGGAGGGCCCGACAAAGTATATACTTTAACAGAGGTCGTATTATTCTTCTCTTCATGGAACAATACCACAGCTACAAACTTTTTACTTGCAGGGCAGTAAAATAAGTCTGCAAAGGAATAAATATCATGAAAAGGATAAGGAATTGAATTGCCTACCAGCTTATATGTAGGCGAATGTAATGATCCTTCGATAAGTTGAAGAGAAGAATTAAAGCTATTATTTGGGAAGGTTAAGGCAAAGTAGGTGTCTTCTTTTTCATTGATCACCATTGAGTTTGCAAAAGCAAATTCTTCGGCAGGGGGTGCCAATTCAAATATCTTTTTAAATGTTTTATGCTTAACATCATAAAAATTAAGGTCATAAATATTTTTAGGATTTAATATTTGTTGGCCGGTTGCGCTTCCATACCCGCCTAGTATATAAGCTCCGTCTTTTACTGCACCCAGCGCAGAAAGGTATCTTGGCGTAAAATCGCCCGAAGCTTTAATAGTCGTCCATTTCTTATCAGGAAAATGATAACGTTCAATACTTCGTCTGTAAGTATATTGGCCATAGCCTCCTACCATATACAATGACGAATCAACTGCCGAATAGAACTTATTAGGGTGCCAGTAATTGGTTATAACATCAGGAGTGATATAATTTTTATCCCAGGTTTTGTTGGCAAAATTAAAATCGACAACAAGTTTTTGATCTATATAAAAATTGAACAGTTTATCGGCACCTGCATCATAGATTGACTGATTACCGGCAAATAAACGTTGTTTACCCGAAGAGTAGCCCATGTAGGATAAACCGTTTGAAACAACATTATAAGTAATTAATGAATCTTCGGTAACTACATATAAGCTTTCCTTTTTAGCATTTAGAGCTACACTTGCAAGCCCCTTAACACTAAAAGTTTTAACCAACTCCCAATCGTGATGCATCTTCTTTATCCAGATAGGATTTATGACCAGTCCGTCCTTTCCTTTTATTTTTTCGGTAACCTTTGTTCCACCCTTTTCATCCAAAGGCCAATAATAACTAACCTTATCATTCTCTGTGATTCTCACATCTTTTATGTTCATTGGAGGGACATCTTTTACGCTGAAGTCTTTGTAGTTGTTGGCCCCTAGAAATATTTTATAGCAGTTATTCTTAAAGCTAACCTTTTGCTTATAATATTTACCATCGGCAAACATGATAAGCTCCTGGCGGTCAACGTCAAATTTAAGCTTCAGGGTATGCCAGTTCTTATAGAGCTTATTGGTATCAATATCAAAAGCGATATCAGATATCTTATCTCCTACTATAAGCTTAAAGTGCTTATTCTCGTCGAAACTCATGTCGTAAATAAGGTCTATGTTGCGCTTCTCCTGGTCAATTAATCTAAAAATATAACCAAAGTGATCTGCATAGCCAGGCATAAATGACAGGTCAAATGATAATTCAAAACTACGATCAAAACATAACGGACGCTCGGGGCTAAGATCAAGTGCTGTTCTTTTGTCCTGAACTACTTCGTGTCCGGCAAACCCAAGTCCGTACGACTGGCTGTAAACGGGCGCCGATGCAATAAGCAGTACCAGTAAAAAAGCAGTGTAAAATTTTAATCCCATAGTATTTTTAATCTTAACCTCTATTGCTTCGGAATAATGGAACACGCCTTTTAAACTTGTTTTCAACTGTGGGGAAAATCATAAGGTGATGGTACTTAAAGGCCAGCGTTTTCAAGGTCTATTTTTTCAGCTATTTGGCACGCCAAGATAACTTTTTTGATTAATATTTTTCACAAGATCACGACAATTATACAATTATCATTTTATTAATATCGGTTCTGTTTTCTTTTTCGCGAGCCATTTTCGCCTATCTGACAAAGGTTTTTCAAATTATATGATGCGTTAATTCAATATTAAGTATTTATTAATCGCAGAAAAATAAGTTTATCAATAAATACGAAGAATACCCATTTACAACGATACACCAATCGTTCATTTCTTCGAGAGCAAAACAACCAAATATAACCACTTATGAATTTTAAAAAGATTATCCTTTTATCTCTATCCTGCCTGTTCATCTATAAAGCACAGGGACAAACAAAACACAGCAAGCAAACGCTATATCCCACTTATAAAGGATTGGTTATGGCAGGTTACCAAGGCTGGTTTAGAGCTGAGGATGATGGTACCGATTCCAAAAGGTATGCTTATGGCGATGAAAAACGAAGCAGCATTGACATGTGGCCCGATGTGAGCGAATATGAAGTAACTTATAATACCCCTTTTAAATTAAGCAGCGGACAGCCGGCAAAGTTTTTCAGTTCACATGATAAAAGCACTGTCGATCTTCATTTTAAATGGATGCAGCAATACGGCGTTGATGGCGTATTTATGCAAAGATTTTTCGGCAATGCCAAGCATAAAGATAAAGCCGCATTAACCATATTAAAAAATGCTTTTGAAGCCGCCTCAAAATATGAACGGGCTATAGCAGTGATGTATGATCTCTCGGGGTTAAGCGCATCAGGTGAAGATTGCTCTGCAATAATTGAAGACTGGAAATACCTTGTAGATGAGTTAAAAGTAACAAACCAAGCAGGTAAGAAAACATATTTGCACCATAATGGAAAACCTTTGGTTACGATATGGGGTGTTGGTTTTCCTGATAGGCCATATAACACACGCAACATCGGCCTGGAGAAATTGATTGATTTCTTAAAAAATGATCCGGTATATGGTAACTGTTCTGTAATGCTGGGTGTACCTACTTCTTGGCGCATGCTAAATGCCGATTGTATTAACGACCCATATCTGCATGAATTAATTAAAAAGAGTGATATCGTTTTACCATGGACAGTACAGCGTTATAGCGGACTGCTTCATAATGATATGGACAGATTGCGCGACAATACTATAGATGATATTAAATGGTGCAAAGAAAACAATGTCGATTATGTGCCTTGTGTGTATCCTGGTTTTAGCTGGCACAATTTAAGTAAGCAGGAATTTCCAGATGATGTGAAACCGGTTGGTTCAATACCACGCCAAGGCGGTCGATTTTAATGCTGAGAAACCAAAAGCCACTTACTTTAAAGATGCCTGAACGGAAATAATATAAGACTTTTTAAACCGGAGGTATTTGCGCTTCCGGTATTTTTTACGAGCACTCGGCAATCGATTGCTTAAATCATAAACCAAATATAACCATGAGCAGCTACAGATCACTTCCTCCATAAGCACCATTTACCCTAAGCAAAACTTTGCTTCAATCGGACAATAATCAAACAATAAATTAAACCAAAAAGATAAACAGTATGAAAAAATTAAAATACCTACTTACACTATTTTTTCTATTTCCACTCATTTTGCTGGCCCAGCAATCGGTTACAATAAGTGGAAAAGTAACAGACGCTGCCGGAGGCCTTGGCATACCGGGAGTAAGTGTTAGGGTAAAAGGAACCAACAATGGCACCTTAACAAATAGCGACGGAACATTTTCTCTTAATGTTCCTGGCCCAGACTCGTATATACAATTCACCTCTGTAGGATTTGCCCCACAGGAAATTCAGGTAAATAACAAAAGAGAATTTCAGATCATCCTAAAGCAAGACAACAACAACCTGGAAGAGCTGATTGTGGTTGGTTACGGTACCCAGAAAAAAGCTACTGTAACCGGTTCTGTTGCTACTTTAAAAGGAGAAGAACTGGTGGTTACAAAGAACGAAAGTGTTGTAAACATGTTAACAGGTAAAGTACCGGGCATACGTGTCCTGCAAAAAACTGCTGAACCTGGTTCTTATGCAAATAACCTAAACATCAGGGGATTTAAAAGCGATCCTTTAATTGTAATTGATGGAGTTATTGGTGGAGACCAATCAACACTGGGCAGAATGGATCCTAATGAGATAGAAAGTGTTTCGGTACTGAAAGATGCTGCTGCATCGATATATGGTATCAGGGCTGCTGGTGGTGTGATTTTGGTAACTACAAAAAAAGGCAACAAAAGCGGTAAAGTAGATATAAACTATTCATTTAATCAGTCTTTCCAAACATTTTTAGGAATGCCTGAAGGTGTAGGTGCAGTAGATTATATGTTGATGACCAATGAGAAGAACAAACACAATTTTGATGCAAACTTCATCAGTAATCAGCCTCCTAAATTCTCTTACAATGATATCAAACCATGGCTTGATGGCACTTACAAAGAGACTAACTGGATAGACCTGGCATTTAAAGATACAGCGCCCCAGTTAATGCACAATTTAAACGTTAACGGCGGTAGCGATAAGATCAGCTATTTCTTCAATCTTGGTTATCAAAAGCAGGATGGTGTATTTAAAAGCGGAGATTTAAACTACGATAAATATAATTTTCGTTCGAACGTAACCGTAGACATCACAAAGGGTTTAAAAGCACAGGTATTAGCCTCCGGTATGATGGATGAAAAAAACCAACCATATACTGATCTGTGGACAATCTACAAATATGCATGGAATCAGATTCCAACAAAGCAGGTATTTGCTAATGATAATCCTTTATATCCAAGTGTTATTGATGACAACATGAATCCTGCAATCATTACCGAGGCAGATAAAGTAGGTTTAAAAACATTTAAGCAAAAGAATTTTGTTGGTCAGTTAAATCTACAATACGATATACCCGGCATTAAAGGTTTAAATGCAAAAGCATTGTACAATGTTGACTTTAAGCTCATTGTCTTTAAACTATGCTAATACATTTTTTAATGATCATAATATAGCTGCAACCCTTGTTTATGAGCAAAGTCATCAAACAGGTGATAATTTTTATGCTCAAAGAGATACAGAAATCCCAGTTGATTATCTATTTGGTGGTTTACCAAACGGCCAGATGCAAGGTGGCATGGACATAAACGGATTAAACGACATTGCTTTTCAAAGTATCATAGGCAGGTTGAACTATGATTATAAAGGCAAATATCTGGCAGAGTTTATTTTCCGTAGAGATGGTTCTAATAAATATCAACCAGGAACCAATGATCAGTTCGGATTTTTCCCTGGAGTATCTGTGGGTTGGGTGGTAACGAAAGAGAACTTTTTCCGTAACCTTATTCCAGAGAACATTCTGGGCAGCTTAAAATTCAGAGCTTCATATGGTAAACAGGGTGACGAAAGAGGAAGGGCCTTTAATTATCTTTCAGGATTTAACTACCCTGTAAATTCTTACATATTTGGATCAAGTGCAGTTAACGGCTCCTCACAAAGACTTGGTAACCCAGGATTAAGCTGGGCAGTTAACACCAAAAAGAATATAGCTGTTGATTTTAGCTTTCTTGGCGGTAAACTCGATGGTACTTTTGAAGTCTTCAGAAGTGACAGAACCGGGTTAGAGGCCACTCCTGCAGTAGCATTACCAGGTACAGTGGGTGCAGATGTTCCACAGATAAATATCAATAGCGACAGGGTTCAGGGAATGGACTTAATCCTTTCACATAGAAGCACTATTGGTAATGTTGGGTTAAACATTAGTGGTAACATTGGTACAACACGTGCCCAATGGTTAAACATTCTTCAAGGCAGAGCCGGTAATGAACGTGAAAACTGGAAGAACGGACAGGTAAACAGGTATCAAAACATTTGGTGGGGACCTGAATATGCCGGCCAGTTTACCAACTATCAGCAGATATACAACTATGGTGTGAATATGGGAGGCGGTAATAATGGGGTAATACCTGGAGATTACTACTATCAGGACTGGAATGAAGATGGTGAGATCAATGATAAGGATGATCATCCTATTGCTACCAATGATATCCCATTGGTGAATTATGGTATGAGTATAGGCGTAGCTTATAAAGGTTTCGACGTAAATGTACTTTTACAGGGAGCAGCAGGTGTTTATGTGCAGTATGATGAGTTGTTTGCAGAGCCGCTTGCCTTCGAAAGAAGTTCATTAACTCGCTTTCTGGACAGCTGGCATACTATAGACCCGAATGCTAATATTTATGATCCTAATACACAGTGGACCCCGGGGTTTTATCCTGCTATGGGATCTCCAAAGGCAGTAGGAACAAAAGCTGTGCAAAACGCAAGTTATTTACGTGTGAAAACGCTTGAGCTTGGATACACCATTCCGGCAGCAGCATTACAGAAAATAGGTGTTAAAAAGTTAAGGGTGTATGTAAACAGTTACAATCTGGCAACTTTTACAGGACTAAAAAACTATGACCCTGAACATCAAGGCCCTAAGCCAAATGATAGGGATATCAATCCGGGCGATCCTTTCTCAATAGCCTTGGGGGGATATACGTATCCTATGAACAGAACTTTTAATCTGGGAGCTAACATCACCTTTTAATCTTATTGAAATATGAAAAGTATACATAAACTAATTATAGCAATATCTATAAGCATGGGGGCACTTGTAACCTCTTGCCAAAAGCTAGATATTCCACCTACTAATATTTTTACACCAGACATCATATTTGGTAGTGAGGCCGGCGTAAAATCCTTTTTGGCAACGATTTACAGAGGTTTACCCATTGAAGATTTTAAGTACAGACCCGATCAGGGTTTCAAAACGGGTGGTAACGATTGGGAGAACTTCTTTAACTCAGCCTCAGTTACGGGCGAAGAAGTTGGGCCTTTTGGTGGTATGGATATAGGGGGCGGTTTTGGCTACTGGCCATACGGTGATATCAGAAACGTTAATATTCTGATTGAAGAGTTACCAAAACATGCGGATAAGCTTGGACAGTCCAATGTAGATGCATTATTGGGCGAGGCGCACTTTTTAAGGGCATACTATTATTTCGGACTGGCCAAACGTTATGGCGGTGTCCCAATTGTAACTACAGTGCAAGACCCGGGCGCACCACTTTCAGAATTACAGGTACACCGTGATAAAGAAGAAGCAACATGGGATTTCATTGGTGCAGAGCTTGATCTGGGTTATCAGATGATGAATGAAACCAATGAGTTAGGCAGAGCTAATAAATATGCAGCTGCTGCATTAAAATCGAGAGCAATGTTGTATGCAGGTACCATAGCCAAATATGGATCTGCAAACTTTGTTGATGGCCAGGCCAGAGCCGAAGGATTTGCAGGCATACCTGCAGACAAAGCCAATGGATATTTCACAAAGGCATATGATGCTGCCAAACTACTTGAAGGACACTATTCACTATATGAGAAAAACTCAGATAAAGTACAGAACTATGTTGACCTTTTCCTGAAAAGCGAAAGTCCTGAAAACATCTTTGTTAAACAGTATTCAATTATCTCTGGTACTGCACACAGCTGGGACGCTACCATGTCTCCTCGCTACATGACTGCTAATGCACTTACCAGATCATACCCTACCCTTGATTTGGTACAACGCTGGGGCAACTTGCCGGTAACCAACTCAGATGGAACACCGAAACGTTTCAATGATCGTGCAGAATTAATGCAGGGACTTGAACCAAGATTGCTGGCCACGGTATATTTCCCGGGAGCAACTTTAAGAGGCCTCACATTTGATATGCAAAGGGGTATTTATCCTTCATTTAGCGGCACAGCAGCCGCAGAAGTTGCAAAGCCTGCTAACTCACGCAGCTACATACTATCAGGAGATACCAAAACTTTATACCAGGGAAGAATGATTATTGGTTTTACAGGACCATGGACCGGTGGCGATGAGCTAACCCGTACAGGTTTTTATGTAAGAAAATACATTGATGCTGCAAAACCAATTTCAACTGTTGACCTAAACAGAAGTGAGCAGCCATGGATTGATCTTCGTTACGCTGAAATACTATTAAACAGAGCCGAAGCAGCTATGGAACTTGGCAATGCCGGTGATGCGCTAACAGTGATCAATATGATCAGAAATAGAGCTGGTGCAACCCCATATACTTCAATTGATATAGATAAGATCCGTAACGAAAGAGGAATGGAACTGGCTTTTGAAAATCAATACTACTGGGATTTAAAAAGATGGAGGATTGCAGATGTGGTTTTAAACAATGCCAGATTTAAGGGTCTTATGCCTTATTATGTATTTAACGAAAACAAATACATCTTTTTGTCGGAACCTGAATTGTTCCAGCGTAATTACAATTTCGACAAAAAATTCTACTACGAACCAATACCTGGGGGTGAACTTGGTAAAAACCCTAATCTATACCCTAATAATCCTAATTACTAAGAATATAAAATTATAAGATATGAAAAAACTGATTAGTAGAATATTGTTGGGCACAACTATACTGGCAAGTTCTGCATGTACAAAAATAGACAACTATGATGGTCCTAATGCTTCATTCGAAGGAAACCTTATTTCCTCAGAAGGTGGCAATTTGCTTACATCGCAAGGCAGCAGCCAAATAAGACTGGAGCAGATCAGCTGGAGTGCTACACCATCTCCGCAGGAGATACCAAGCAAATTCGATGGTACGTTTAAAGATTCAAAACTCTTTAAAGGAACTTACAAAGTAATACCTAAGGGCGGTGCTTTCTGGCCACTTTATGATACCCTTACAGTTGATATTAATAAGGGTACAAAGCACGATTTTACCGTTACCCCATATATTCTCATCAAGAATTTCACTGCGGTGCTGAATGGCAAAACGTTAACATTAAAATATACAATGGAGGCGCCTATTGGCGCGGGTTTACCAACGATTATAGAAACTCAGCCATATGTTAACAATACCAAACTTGTAGGTGCAGGTGCATCCATCAGAGATTTTTCTGACATCTATAAGAAGGCGATTAATAAAGAATGGGCCGATATGACTGATGCAGATAAGTCTGTTACTATCGATATCCCTGATATGTTGCCAGGCAGAAAGTTCTTTGTAAGAGTAGGAGTTCGTTTAAACGATAGTTTCAAGAGCTCCAATTTCTCTGAAATTATAGAAATAGACGTACCAGCAAATTAATTGAACCTAACAAATTATACTTATGAAGAAGTTTAGGATATTGTTTTTCTCTTTTGCAACCATCGCTTTTCTGGCATCGTGTTCTAAAAGCAATGGCGTAAAAGATCCCGATCCGGAAGTAAAGCCACCGGCTACTCAGGACAAAGTGTATGACATGACTGGGGTAGTTTACAAATCTTATACTGGCTTGGTAATGGCTGGTTATCAGGGTTGGTTTGCTGCCGAGGGAGATGGTTCACAGCGCGGCTGGTACCACTATCAAGGCAATGGCGGTTTCTTCCCCGGAAATACCAATGTAGATTTCTGGCCGGATATTACTGAATATACCAAAAAGTATAAGTCGCCTTTTAAATTTGCAAATGGCTCTGACGCTTACTTATACAGTCCTTACGATGAAGAAAGTGTTGATCTTCATTTCAAATGGATGAAGGATTACGGCATCGACGGTGTGCACATGCAACGCTTTGTAGGTGAGATTAAATCTTCAAATGCATCCGGAAAAAGACACTTCAATAAGGTGTTGGCCAATGCACTAAAAGCGGCTAAGAAATATGGCAGGGCAATTAGTGTAATGTATGACCTGAGCGGCTGTTCAAGCGCTGATGTTGCTTATCTGGAGCAGGACTGGAATGAATTACAAAGCCTTTTTAAACTTTTTGACAGTAAAGAGAACCCCACCTATTTATATCACAACGGCAGGCCATTGGTAACTATATGGGGTGTAGGTTTTAATGACAACAGAAAATATACCATTTCTGATGTAACCACACTAGTAGAAAAACTGAAAGGGCCAGATAATAAAGTAGCTGTTATGCTTGGAGTTCCCTTTTACTGGAGAACACTGGGTGATGATACAGAAAAATCGCCTCTGTTGCATGCATTGATAAAAAAAGCAGACATAGTTATGCCATGGGCTGTGGGAAGATTCGGCTCCGGAAATTACAATGAACGGATAACTTATGATGACATCCAATGGTGCAAGGCTAATAAGGTTGATTATGTGCCACTAGTATTTCCCGGCTTTACCTGGGGAAATATGCACAAGGATGCCAGCCTTTATTATCAGATACCCCGCTTAAAAGGTGATTTCTTGTGGCAGCAAATTGCCGGTGCAAAAAACGTGGGTGCAAAATCATTATATGTAGCCATGTTTGATGAAATTGATGAAGGCACAGCAATATTTAAGGCGGCCCGGGAAGCCGATACACCGCTGAATGGAGATGCCGGACTAAGATTCGTTGGAATTGAAAACGATCTGGCTTCCGATTACTACTTATGGCTTACAGGAAAGGGCGCAAGTTGGTTTCATGGCGAGCCAGGTTTTACCAGGGTTAAACCAGTTAGATAACGAAGAAATTAATGTTAAACTTTTAAAACAAAGGAAATGAGATTAATAAAAAGTATGATGGTATATTCCATCGCCCTGTTCGGGCTTACAGTAACCAGCTGTAAAAAGGAAACTTACACTTCAAGAGATACCAGTCATTTGGTGCCCTTGCCAGAGGAACCGGGAGAGCCGGCTGATCCTACACTGGTGGTATTTGACAATGTTGATGCTAAAGATGGGTGGCAAACTGTTGGTGATCCTGTTATTGAAACATCAGGAGCTAAAGAAGGCAGCGGCTACCTTAAAAACACCATTAAAAACGGAGACGATTTTATGCAATTTATAAAGCATTTAGCTACTCCATTGGATTCTAAACTTACAACAGCAAACGGCCAGTTCTCTTTCTGGTGGTATATCTCTGATGTATCAGCCATTAAAGAAGATGGACAAATTGAGATCACCAGTGGTGGAGATGCAGATAAGGATGAGTATGGATGGTCTGTAGCTAAATTATTGCCTACTTTAAAAAATGGCTGGAATCAGGTAAATCTTAATTTAAGAGATGCAGATATATCCGGCGCGCCAAATCCCGCTGCCCTTAACTTTTTCCGGGTATTTTTCTGGACCAAAACCAAAGATCATTCGGATGTAATTACCGGTGTTGATGGACTGGTACTTAGGGCAGTGCCGGCAGCTCCGGCTGTTTCTTTTGAAAATGCAGATAAGCCAGATGGCTGGGAAACTGTGGGTGCTCCTGTTATTGAAACAGCAGGCAAAAAAGAAGGCACAGGTTACCTTAAGAACACCATAGCAAACGGCGGAGACTTTATGCAGTTTATCAGAAAATTTGAAACACCGTTTAATTCAACTTTTAACAAAAGTAATGGTCAGTTTAAATTCTGGTGGTATATATCAGATGTTTCTCATATCAAAAAAGATGGTTCCATAGAGCTTACCAGCTCCGGAAAGGCCGATGATCATGAATCTGCCTGGGATGTAGCCCCATTAGTAGATAATTTAAAGAACGGCTGGAATGAAATTACACTTGATTTTGACAAAGCAATTAATAGTGGTGACGGTGGCGCAGACTTTACTGCCATTAACTATTTCCGGGTATTCTTTTTTACCACGAGCAAAGATCATCCGGATGTGGCTGTGGGTATAGACGATCTTCGTTTTACAGGGAAATAACCATGAACATGAAAAAAAATGACATTGCCTTTCTGCTGGCCTTATTTACTTTAATGAGCAGTTGCTCAAAAAAGAGTTCTAAAGAAATCACCTCTCCCGATAAACCGGGGGAAGTGATTGACATAACCCCCTCTCCGGTTGGCGACGTGGTTGGCAAAATAACTGTTGGCTATCAGGGTTGGTTTGCAGCAAAAGGTGATGGCTCTCCAATTGATGCTTGGTGGCATTATACCCAGGATTGGGGGAAGATTCCTTCCCCTACCAATCTGGGGATAAAATCATGGCCTGACGTTAGGGAATATACAGAAACCTTTCAAACTGGTTTTGCAGATCTTGGCAATGGGCAAGCCGCAAAGTTATTCTCATCGTTTACTACTCAAACCGTAAACACACAGTTTCTTTGGATGCAGCAAAATGGTATTGATGCAGCCGCGCTGCAGCGCTTTAACCCAAATGGAATTGAGGGTCCGGTACGTGACGCCATTACAGCAAAGGTAAAAACCGCAGCAGAGGCTTATGGACGTAAGTTCTACATCATGTATGATGTAAGTGGGTGGACTAATATGCAATCAGAAATTAAAACCGATTGGACAAATAAAATGTCGGCCTATATCACTTCATCAGCCTATGCAAAGCAAAATGGGAAGCCCGTAGTTTGCATATGGGGATTTGGATTTAATGATAACAATCATCCCTGGCCTGCATCGGTTTGTCTGGATGTAATTAACTGGTTTAAAAGCAAAGGATGTTATGTTATAGGCGGCGTGCCTACCCATTGGCGGAAACAGGAGAGCGACTCCAGACCCAATTTCATCAGCGCTTATAAAGCTTTTGATATGCTATCACCATGGATGGTGGGCAGAATTGGCAATGCAAACGAATCTGACGGCTTTTTTGTAAATGTGAACAAACCCGATCAGGCTTATTGCAATTCGAATGGAATTGATTATCAGCCTTGCGTATTGCCCGGTGATTTACAGGAACGCCAACGTGCGCATGGAGACTTTATGTGGCGCCAGTTCTATAACATGAAAAGAGTGGGTTGTCAGGGAATATACATCTCTATGTTTGATGAGTACAATGAAGGAAATCAGATTGCGAAAACTGCTGAGAATTCATCATTTATACCTAAAGGATCATCATTTGTAACACTGGATGAAGACGGTACTGCCTGTTCCTCAGATTATTATTTGAGGTTAACCGGTGATGGAGGGAAAATGTTTAAAGGGCAAATTGCACTTACAGCTGTGCGTCCAACTAGTCCGATGTAAGTTTTATTAATGTTTTCCTAAAACTTGTCTCTTAAATAATACACTTTATCCGTTACTTAGAGAATTAAAATTCCTTTACCTTTAATACCATTAAAACAAAAAACAAATGAAAATCACGACTAGAAACCACTCTTTAGCAAAAGCATTAACAATGCTGTCATTAATATTGATCATGTTTAGTGCCACATCGGCCTCTGCAAAGAAAAACCCAAGAATCCTTGTGTTCTGTAAAACAGCCGGGTTTCACCATGATGCAATTGCAGTAGGAACTACAGCTATTATTAAATTAGGAGCAGAAAATAATTTTGATGTAGATACCACAACCAATTCAGAGAAGTTCACCGCAGATAACTTGAAAAATTACAAGGCTGTAGTGTTTTTCAATACCACTGGTGATGTATTAAATGATACCCAACAAGCTGTTTTTGAGAAATATATTCAAGGCGGCGGTAACTTTGTTGGTGTACATGCTGCTACTGATACTGAGTACGACTGGCCTTGGTATGGTAAACTGGTAGGCGCTTATTTTGTTAGTCACCCAAGTCAGCAAGAGGCGTCATTAAATGTAACTAACCGCAACCACATCTCTACAAAACACCTTCCGGAAGTTTGGAAAAGAAAAGACGAATGGTATAATTTCAAATGGGTAGCCGACGGCTTAAATGTATTAATATCTATTGATGAGAAAAGCTATGATGCCGGTAAAGCAAAAATGGGTGATAAACACCCAATGGCATGGTACCATGAATATGATGGTGGCCGGGCTTTCTACACTGAACTGGGCCATACAGATGAATCTTATGCTGATCCACTTTATCTTAAACATCTTTTAGGGGGGATCAAATATGCTTTGGGTGTGAAAAAATAAACACACCCTCAACCCAAAACACACAAAACCAAATACACAATGAAACCAAATAAACAATGGGTATTGGGCATGCTCGGCTTGTCTATGCTCGTTTATACTTGTAAAGTATCTCAAAATACTTTAAAACGAGACGCCAATGGAAAGGTAATCGTAAACACCAACCCCTCTCCTGCTTATCTAACACCGCAGGAGAGTCTTAAAACCATCCATCTTCCTAAAGGCTACCACCTCGAACTTGTAGCCAGCGAGCCCATGATTCATGAACCTGTAGCAATTGCATGGGACGGTAACGGACGCATGTACGTTGCAGAGATGAATACCTATATGCAGGACGCTGAAGGTACAGATGAGATGAAGCCGATATGTACCATTAAAAGACTAGAAGATACCAATGGTGATGGAAAAATGGATAAATCAGTAGTTTTTCTTGATAAGTTATTACTTCCAAGAATGATCCTTCCACTTGATGACCGCCTTTTGGTTGCAGAAACTTTTGACAATAGTATTTATAGTTATCGTGATACCAATGGAGATGGCGTGGCCGATGAAAAGAAAATGGTTTTCAAAAATGAGTCTGAAAACAAAAGTAATCTGGAGCATCAGCGAAGCGGTTTAGTGTGGAATCTTGACAATAAGATCTATGTAACTGTAGAAAACGTTCGTTACAAATTTGAGGATGGTTTATTAAAACCTGAGAATCAGCATGAAGGTTCAGGCGGTCAGTGGGGTCTTGCGAATGACAACTACGGTCGATTGTTTTTTTCATCCGCCGGTGGCGAAGCTCCTGCAGTAAACTTCCAACAAAATCCCTACTTTGGATATTTGGACCTTGGCGAACAGTATAATGATAAATTTCAGGATGTCTGGCCTATAATTTCTACACCAGATGTTCAGGGAGGTTTAGGCCGATTACGTCCGGACAGTACACTAAATCATTTTACAGCTTGTACAGGTCAGTCTGTTTTCAGAGGCAACTCGTTACCAGATGATCTGAAAGGAGATTTATTGATCTGTGAACCGGTAGGCAGACTGATCAGAAGAGCCAAGGTTACGAACACCAATGGTAAAATAACCCTAAAAAATGCATACGAGAAAGAAGAATTTATTGCTTCTACAGACATGAACTTCAGACCTGTAAACAGTGTAACAGGCCCAGATGGATGTGTGTATATTGTAGACATGTACCGGGGAATTATCCAGGAAGGTAACTGGACAAGAAAGGGAACTTACCTGCGTAACCAGATTGATCAAAAGCAATTCGACAAAAATATTGGCCGAGGACGTATCTATAGATTGGTTCACGACGGTGTCAAGCGCGATAAGACGGTCCCAAATATGTTAA
The DNA here is from genome assembly GCF_056395165.1 of Pedobacter sp. 10L46_2. Lineage (NCBI taxonomy): Bacteria > Pseudomonadati > Bacteroidota > Sphingobacteriia > Sphingobacteriales > Sphingobacteriaceae > Pedobacter > Pedobacter sp. 10L46_2. Next base: position 2,264 of record NZ_JBFTIZ010000102.1, on the reverse strand, counting down.
GCCTTACCAGTGATAAATTGGTTCCGTACCTTTCGCATCCTAACGGATGGTGGCGAGATAATGCACAGAAAATCATAGTGGTTCGTGGAGATAAATCTGTTGTACCTGCGCTAAAAGAACTGGCATTAAACTCACCTGTGCAGCTGGCCCGTATTCATGCCCTGTGGACGATAAACGGTCTTAATGCGCTAGACAGACCTACCCTATTAGCTGCATTGAAAGACAAAGATGCGGAGGTAAGAAAAACTGCGTTGTGGATTAGTGAAGAGCCAATAAGAAAAGGAGATGAAAGTCTGGTATTGGCAGTTGAGCCACTAAAAAATGATCCTAGTGCCGATGTTCGTTTACAACTTGGATTATCATTAAGGTTCAACAGCTCTGATAAAGCACAGCAAATCATAGCCGACATCATTAAGGATCATCCTGAAGACATAGTTCTTGCAGAATCGCAGAAGAAATATCACAGACAAATTGAGGCTAAAGCTACTGCAGAAAAGAATTCAAAATTAATGGCTGCTGCTGATCAGAAATTAATTAACGATGGCGCATTAATTTTTAAACAGCTTTGCGTTACCTGCCATGGTGCAGAAGGTAAAGGTGTAATTAATGGTGGTAAAGATATGCCAGCTCCGCCACTGGCAGCGAGTAAAGATGTGAATGGCGATCCCGAAAAGATAATCCGCATTCTACTTCACGGCTTATCGGGTCCGGTTAATGGTAAAACATATGCCGATGTGATGCCTGCCCTTGGAAGTAATAATGACGAATACATTGCTTCAGTAATCAGCTATATTCGTAATGATATCGGCAACAAGGCATCTACAGTAAAGGCTGCTGACGTTAAAAAAGTACGTGAGCAAACTGCCGGAAGAACCAAAAACTGGACATGGCAGGAATTGAATGCATTGAGGAAATAAGGATAGATTGAAATAAAAAAGGGGGCTGATCAATTATGATCAGCCCCCTTTTTTATTATTTCGTCATCCCTCCTATCGTCGAGATGACGAACGTATTAATGCGCAGCAGCAGTAGCTGGCACACTACTCTTTACATTTTTTTGCCAGAAGAAAAATATAATGAACAACACCACCAGTATTCCAGGGAAAGCTATCATTTTCACTAAGGTATCCTGCCCTGCAGCAAGTTCCAGTGCTCCTCCTTTTAAACCTAATGCTACATTTTCTGCTCTTGCTGAATCAATCCAACTTCCTATAAAGGGTTGAAATATAGCCGTTGAGAACATCCCAACACCTCCAACAATCGACATCCCCAAAGCACCGCTTAGCGGAACACGCTGGGCAACTGCTCCAATCATAACCGGCCAGAAATAACATACCCCTAAGGCAAATATTACCGTGGCAACATATGCAAGTGGTCCTGTAACCACGCTGAACATGTAAATACCAATGGCTGCCAGGATAGCCGACATTAATAAAACACCTGTTTGGCCTAATGAATGAACTACAGGGCCGGCAAAGAATCGACCTACTGCCATCAATCCGCTGGTAAGGGCAAGGATCAGCATTGGGCTGGCACCACTGTTACTCATAATCACACTCACCCACTGGTTAGGACCAAACTCGGTAATTGCAGTAAGGGCCATACAGATAAACAAGAAGATAAAAACAGGGTTGAGCATTGCCTTAAGATTCTCAGCAATTGAAGTACTTCCGTCCTCTCTAGGCTCTACAAATTTCTTTCCGTAGAACAAAGCAGCATAGATAACAGTTGGAATCATGGTAACCCACATCTGAGCTTGCCAGCCCATTCCATTATCTGTCATAAATTTAGAGATCAGCGCTCCGATAAGAATTCCTCCAGGGAACCACATATGGAACCTGCTTAGCATTTTATTCATTTTCGGACCTGCATATGCGTCTGCAATCAAAGGATTACAAGCCGCTTCTGTACATCCGTTACCAAATCCTATAAAAAGTGTAGAAACAAGTAACCCTACATATCCTCCGGCATATATGGTCAATAAGATACCAATAGTATGGGCGACAAATGCAGCTTTCATAATGTTTTTAGGCCCAAAAGTGTGATAAACCAACCCACCAATGATCATAGAGATCGGAAATCCTAAAAAGAACATACTGTTGATAAATCCAAGCTGTTCTGCAGTCAGGTTAAATTGCGCTCCGAGCTGGGGTAAAATACCCGCCCGAATAGAGAAGGTAAAAGCTGTGGTAATCACGGCAAAGCAACTCCCGTTGAATAAGGCACTCTTGTTAATGTTTTCGTTCATAATATAATGGTTATTT
>NZ_JBFTIZ010000101.1:0-40626 GCF_056395165.1 Pedobacter sp. 10L46_2 | reverse complement strand
CTTTTGTGTATTCTGAAAAAGCGGGTATGATATATTTTAACTGCCGGCAGTTGCCTGCAATTTTCAGTATTTTCTTGTATAAGAAGGTATTCCCAATTAAGATAGCTTTGATACCTGAATCATTAATGATATACTCTACCTCATGCTCGGATAGGGTAGGATATATAGATGTATTAATGGCTCCGATTTGTTGTATTCCCTGGTCATAGTAAACATACTCAGGAGAGTTCTCTATCATTAGACCCATTCTGTCACCTTTTTTTATCCCTTTGTTTAAAAAGAATGTTGAAACCGCATCCGCATTATCGAGCGTCTCTTTGAAAGATATTTCCTCCCACTCCGTAGTCTTTTTATCTATAAGGAAGGTCTCTTCTGGTTTATGAATGTTTTCAACTACATTTCGCAGTAAACTGGGAACTGTAGCCGACTCGTTGAATGATACCATATTATATGATTGGTTAGCTTGTTATAGCATAATAAAAAAGGGCGCTAAAAGCGCCCTCTACAAATATAGTGAAATGTATGTTAAACAGAAAAACTCTCTCCACAACCGCAGGAACGGCTGGCATTTGGGTTGTTGAAATTAAAGCCTTTTCCATTTAAACCATCAGAAAAATCAAGTTCAGTGCCTGCCAGGTATAAAAAAGATTTCATATCCAGAGCTATTTTAATTCCTCTGTCTTCAAAAAACTGATCTCCCTTTTGTTCTTCGTTATCAAAATCTAGGTTATAGGATAAACCTGAACAGCCACCACCTTTAACTGAAACGCGTAAGAAATAGCTGCTATCCATATGCGCATCTTGCATAAGGTGATCAATTTTGCTCTTTGCTTTATCTGTTATCGTGATCATGTCTTAATAGTATTAATTCTAATAATGGTATTCAAAATGTATACCAAATTACACTCATTTTAGTTAAACATTGTAGCTTATATGGCTACATCTGTAATATTTACCTAGTGATGAGATTTAGCCAATTCAAATGGCGCCATACCGTTTTTAACACGATAATCGTTAATTGCTGATTTAATAGCATCCTCTGCCAATACTGAACAGTGAATTTTTACCGGAGGTAAAGCCAGTTCTTCCACAATATCCATATTGTCAATAGTTAATGCTTCATCAACTGTTTTTCCTTTTAACCATTCGGTTGCAAGTGAAGACGATGCAATTGCAGACCCACATCCAAATGTTTTGAATTTAGCATCTGTAATTACGTTGTTTTCATCAACCTCAATTTGCAAACGCATTACGTCGCCGCACTCAGGTGCACCAACTAGGCCTGTGCCAACTGATTTACTATCTTTATCTAAAGTACCAACATTTCTAGGGTTGGTATAATGTTCCATTACTTTTTCTGAATATGCCATTTTATTTTACTTTAAATCTCTGTTAATAGAGATGATTTATATTTTTATTAATTAAGGGGCTATTATTAATGTTCAGCCCACTCAATTTTACTTAAGTCTATACCTTCTTTGAACATTTCCCAAAGTGGAGAAAGGTCTCTAAGGTGATTAACTGCTTTTTTAGTGTTTTCGATTGCGTAATCAATTTCTTCTTCAGTTGTAAAACGACCTAAACCGAAACGGATAGAAGAGTGTGCAAGATCATCAGATAGTCCAAGGCTCTTTAAAACGTATGAAGGTTCTAAAGAAGCTGAAGTACATGCTGAACCTGATGATACAGCAAGATCTTTCATTGCCATCATTAAGCCTTCCCCTTCAACATATTTAAATGAAATATTTGCAACATGCGGTAAACGGTGGTTTACATTTCCATTTACATAGCTTTCTTCGAGTTGAGTAAGCGCAGTTTCAAGTTTATCTCTTAAACCAGACAAGCGTTTTGCTTCACTATCCATCTCTAAACGGCAAAGTTCACAAGCTTTACCTAAGCCAACAATACCAGGTACGTTTAATGTTCCAGAACGCATACCGCGTTCGTGACCACCACCGTCCATTTGTGCTGTTACCTTAACTCTTGGGTTTTTGCGACGTACATAAAGCACACCTACACCTTTAGGACCGTACATTTTATGGGTGTAGCATCTGTCATGAATAAAGCACCGTGTTTATGAGCAATTGCCGATATTTCTTTGATTGGTTGAACAACACCTATCTCATTGTTTCCATACATAATGGTTACAAGAATAGTTTGATCGGTCATTGCTGCTTCAAGTTCCTGAAGATCGATAAGACCGTCTTCTTTAACTTTAAGATAAGTAACTCTTGCACCTGCTTTTTCCAGATGTTTACAAGTATCTAAAACAGCTTTGTGTTCTGTTGTTGCAGTAATGATATGATTACCTTTATCCTGATACATCTCGAAAACACCTTTTATACCCAGATTGTCTGCTTCTGTAGCACCCGAAGTAAAAATGATTTCTTTTTCTGTACAGCCAATTAATTTGGCTACTTGTTCACGAGAGTAATCAACAGCTTCTTCAGCAACCCATCCAAAGGCGTGATTACGGCTGGCAGCGTTACCAAACTTGTTTGTAAAATAAGGTAGCATTGCTTCTAAAACCCTAGGATCTAGAGGGGTAGTGGCATTATTATCTAAGTAAATAGGAAGTTCCATCGTTTTTGTTTATTCTTATTAATAGACAAAGATACGAAAAAAGATTACCAACAATTATAATTAATACCTATGACGGTATAGTTAAAACTTGCATTTTTACATTTGTTTAACGTATTAATTCATTTATGAAGAAGATTGAGCATATTGGCATCGCAGTAAAAGATCTTGATTTTTCCTGTGGTTTGTACGAAAGGCTATTGGGAACTTCTTGTTATAAGAAGGAAGAAGTAGCCTCCGAAAGTGTGAATACAGCCTTCTTTAAAACAGGAGAAAGTAAGATTGAGTTGCTTGCGGCTACTTCTGAAAATAGCCCAATTGCCAGATTTCTTGACAAGAAGGGAGAGGGGATACATCATATTGCATTTGAAGTAGATAACATTGTGTTGGAGATGGAAAGATTAAAATTAGAAGGCTTTGTATTGCTTAACGAGCAACCAAAGCCAGGAGCTGATAATAAACTGGTATGTTTTGTACATCCAAAGGGTATCAATGGGGTTTTGGTTGAATTATGTCAGGAAGTGAAATGATGGATGAGTTAACTTCCCTAAGTAATATTATTAATAAGGATTTTGATATTGATAACCTGGCCACTGAAGCTTTAATGCGAGAACGGCTGATTGAGGCATTTGCATACTTGTTGGATAATGATATCTCTAAAATGATGAATATTTCCACACTTATTTGTTTCTAAAAAATAAAATCACGATATTTGCATCCTTAAAAATAAGCGACACATAAGTATATAACAATATGAAAAAAGATCTGCATCCATCAAACTATAGATTTGTAGTATTTAAAGATATGTCTAACGAGTACTCTTTTTTAACAAAATCTTGTGTAGATACTAAAGAGACTGTTCAATGGGAAGATGGTAATGAATATCCTCTATATAAATTGGAGATTTCTCATACTTCTCACCCTTTTTATACTGGTAAGATGAAATTGGTTGATACTGCTGGTCGTATCGATAAATTCAAAACTCGTTACGCTAAGAAGTAATTATACCAAAATAAAAAATTATTTTAAAGTCCCGGTGCTGTTGCTTCGGGACTTTTTTTATTTTTGTCGCTTATGATAATCAATTTATTTGATGATAGTGCGTGGAAGTCTCTGCGACCGCTATCTTTCACACGGCCAGTTGCAGATCTCCGTATCGGGATTTTAACTATTGCCCAAAAATGGGAAAAGTACTTAAATGCCGAATCTGGATTTTTAACAATAGCTTACCTTGCAGTAAAATATCCTTTATTATCTGGTGCCGAATTATTTATCAATGGATCTATATGTCCGGATGAAGGCTTGTTAAATGCGATATCTAATCTGAAACATGGCGAGTGCTTAAAGAAACAAGATGTTGTCATTGCATATAAAATTAATACTGCCGATTTTGATACTCATACCCTGGATAAACTGCAAACTATAGCTTATTCTGATAATTTCATCAGGATTGCTGTTCCAGAGGATATTTTTAAGTACAATGATACTGAACTAAGAAAAGATTTTGCATTACTTACCAAAGGGAGGACTTCCGCAAAATTAAGTTCAACCAATACATTTATTGGCGATAATATTTTTGTAGAAGAGGGCGCCGAAGCGGAATGTTCATCCTTCAATAGTTTAAACGGACCTATTTATCTTGGAAAAAATGCCCAGGTGTGGGAAGGTTGCCATATAAGAGGTTCTTTTGCCTTATGTAATGATTCTCAAATTAAGATGGGCGCAAAAATTTATGGGCAAACCACTATTGGACCTTATAGCAGGGTAGGCGGAGAAATTAATAATGCTGTCATTTGGGGTTACTCATCAAAAGGCCATGAAGGATATTTAGGGAACGCAGTTATGGGGCAATGGTGTAATATTGGTGCCGACAGTAACAACTCTAACCTTAAAAATAACTATGCAGAGGTGAGGTTATGGGATTATGAAAAAGAAAGCTTTCGTGAAACAGGATTACAGTTTTGTGGTTTAATTATGGCCGACCATGCTAAATGCGGTATCAATACCATGTTTAATACAGGTACTGTGGCTGGTGTAAGCGCTAATATTTTTGGCCCAGGTTTTCCCAGGAATTTTATACCAGATTTTGCATGGGGCGGAGCTCAGGGGTTTGATGTATACAGCTTAAACAAAATGTTTGAAACCGCCACTAAGGTTTACGAGCGCAGGAATTTAGAATTTAACAAAATAGAACAAGACATTTTAACTCAGGTTTTTGAAGATACAAAGACCTATAGACATTTTTAATTAAAGATTATGAGAAAAAAAATAGTAGCCGGAAATTGGAAAATGAATTTGGATTATGCTGAAGGCATATCCTTGTTTTCAGAAATTGTTAATATGGTTAAAGATGAAAAAAAAGGTGACCAGTTAGCTGTTATCTGTGCTCCATATATTCATTTAAACAGCTTAGCCAAGCTTGGTGGCGACGTGGTAGGTATCGGTGCAGAAAACTGTCATGAAAAAGAAAGCGGTGCCTATACTGGCGAAATTTCAGCTAAAATGATAAAATCTGTAGGCTGTGGGTATGTAATCGTTGGCCATTCGGAGAGACGCCAGTATTTTGGCGAAAGTGACCAATTGTTAGCGCAAAAAACAGTCGCTGTATTACAAAATGATTTAACTCCTATTTTCTGTATTGGTGAAACGCTTGAAGAGAGAAATAACGGAAGCTATTTTGAAGTTTTAAAATCTCAATTAGAGAATGGAATCTTTGGCTTAAGTGCTGCTGATTTCTCTAAAGTTGTGATCGCATATGAGCCTGTATGGGCTATTGGAACTGGCTTAACTGCATCGTCTGATCAGGCTCAGGAAGTTCATGCTTTTATCCGTAAAGAAATTGCTGCTAAATATGATCAGGCAACTGCTGATAATACCAGCATACTTTATGGAGGTAGCTGTAATCCAAAAAATGCGGCAGAATTGTTTGCTCAAAATGATATTGATGGTGGTTTAATTGGTGGTGCTTCTTTAAAATCAAGAGATTTTGTAGACATCGTTAAAACTTTCAATTCTTAATGCAATATATACAGGTTACTTTCAGCTTCACTGAGGTTCAGGAATATCAAAAAGATTTATTGATTGACGAACTTGCAAACATAGGTTATAATACTTTTGAGGATACATCTGATGGGTTCGATGCTTTTGTAGGGCTTGACCATTATAATGAGCAGGCTTTAAAAGAAGTTATGGCTCAGTTCGAAGGTGAACTTAAGTATACCTATACATTAGCAGAGATCGCAGCAGAAAACTGGAATGAAGAATGGGAAAAGAATTTTGAACCATTAATTATTGATGATCAGTGTTATGTCAGGGCTACTTTTCATCAGCCACAACCTCAGTATAAATACGAGATAGTGATTGATCCGAAAATGGCTTTTGGTACTGGTCATCATCAAACTACAACCATGATGATGCAATATATCTTATCTACCGATGTTGAAGATCAGATCATATTGGACATGGGATGTGGAACTGGAATATTAGCCATTTTAGCTTCTAAAAGAGGAGCTAAAATGCTAACTGCAATAGATAACGATGATGTTTGCTATGAAAGTACACTGGAAAACTCAGCCCTAAATAACATCACAAATATTACAGCACTGTGTGGTGGGAAAGAAGTGATTCCTAACACCTCATTTGATGTTATTCTTGCAAACATAAACAGGAATATCCTTCTTGATCAGATTTCAAGATATGATGAAATACTAAAAGAAGGCGGAAGCATTTTCTTCAGCGGATTTTACGAATCTCCCGATCTTGAAATGATAACCGAAACTTGCAAAGAGTTTGGTATCAATTATGTTAGTCATAAAAAGATTGGTGAATGGGTAGCTGCCCACTTTAAAAAATAAAACAAATGCGTATACATTTTATCGCCATAGGTGGCAGTGCTATGCACAATCTTGCCATTGCTTTACATAAAAAAGGCTATCAGGTTACCGGCTCTGATGATGTCATCTTTGAACCTTCAAGCAGCAGGTTGGAAAAGCATGGGATTCTACCTAAATCTATGGGTTGGAGCGAAGATAATATTACAGAAGACCTGGACGCAGTTATTCTGGGTATGCATGCGCTTGTGGATAATCCTGAGTTATTAAAAGCGCAGAAATTAGGCTTAAAGATATATTCTTATCCGGAGTATATTTATGAGCAAACAAAAGATAAACTTCGTGCGGTAATCGGTGGAAGTCATGGTAAAACAACAATTACCTCCATGATATTACATGTTCTGAACCATTACAAAAGGGATTTTGACTATCTGGTTGGAGCACAATTGGCAGGATTTGATACCATGGTCAAGGTCACAGATTCAGCTCCTCTGATTGTTATTGAGGGAGACGAGTATTTGGCCTCACCAATTGATCGCCGGCCAAAGTTTCATCTATATAAAGCAAATATTGCGGTGATTAGCGGAATTGCGTGGGATCATATTAATGTATTTCCTACTTATCAGGATTATACCAGACAGTTTGAACTTTTTATAGATACAATTCAACCTGATGGGAAACTAATTTTCTGTAATAAAGACAATGACCTTAACACTATAGTCGAAAATTCAWATGCTCCGATTGAAAAGATTGGGTATGGAATTCCAGATCATGAAGTAAAAGATGGTATAACTTATCTGCTGCCTGACGAAACTGCATTAAAAGTATTTGGAGATCATAATTTAATGAATCTTAATGCGGCAAAATTAGTATGCAAGCAATTGGGTATCTCTGAGGACGAGTTTAACAAGGCAATAGCTTCCTTTACTGGTGCGGCAAAGAGATTAGAACTTTTAAATAGCTCGAATGAAACAAATGTATATAAAGACTTTGCTCATTCGCCGTCAAAGTTAAAAGCAACGATCGAAGCGGTGAAAACTCAGTTTGCTACACGAAAATTAATTGCCTGTATAGAGTTGCATACGTTTAGCAGTTTGAATAAAAATTTTCTTGCTCAATATGCAAACACTATGTGTAATGCAGATGTTGCAATTGTTTACATTGATGAAAAAACATTTGTGCATAAGAAAATGCAACCATTTACAAAAGAAGAGGTACAAATGGCGTTTAACGACGATAAACTGCAGTTTTTTAATGACTTTACTTTATTGGAAAGTTACTTGCGAAGCATAAATTTTTACCGTACTAACTTGTTATTAATGAGTTCTGGAAATTTTGGTGGACTAGATCTTACGAAATTGGCACGTGAGTTGAATACAGTATCCTAAAAAGAACAAACAACAAATAGTACACCTAAATTTTAAACATGAATATCATTGGTAAAAACATTAGACAGCTACGCCAAAAAAATGGCTGGAGTCAAGGTGAAGTAGCAAAGCGTCTAAATATTTCCATCCCTGCATTTTCAAAAATCGAAACTGGTATCACTGATATAAACATATCGAGATTAGCGCAAATAGCGAATCTGTTCGAGGTTTCTACTATGGATATTATTTCAAAAGAGGGTGAAAATCCTCAATCGCTTAATTTTGAAGAAATCAACAGCTTAAAAGATAAACTTTCTCAAAGAGAAGAAGAAATCATTAAGCTGCAAAAAAAGGTTATTGACCTTTACGAAGAAATTCGCGAGAAATAAATCCCTAAAAGAAAATTTTACGCATGGTCAGGTGTCGCTTTCCAAAAGTGGCACCTGTTGCTTGGTGAATTGATAGCATCTTATCATTAAAATCACCTACCCACGACAATTCCAGTTCATCATACTGATTAAGTGGTAAAACATATTCCTTTAGTTTTATAAAAAGTGCAGACTCTAACCCGTGTTTTTGATAGGACTTTTTTGTACCCATTACAATAGCCCGCATTCTGTTTACACCTAGCCAGCGCTTATAAACAAACTTTAACTTTTCAATTATTCCAAGCTTACCATTAAAGCCTTTAATCATCTGGTTGGCATCTGGTATAATAACTACAAAAGAAGCAGGCTCTCCGTTCACGTAGGCAAACCAAATTAGTTTTTCATCCATTATAGCTTCCATCATTTTGAAGCTTTCCTGTAGTGTCTCCTTTTTTATTGGCACAAAGTTTTCGAAGTCTTCCCAGCCGTCATTATAGATCTCCATAAGATCCTGAACATATTTTTCTGCATTCTTTTTAGAGAAATGTTCAAATGTATATCCGGGTTTGTTTGCAACCCAATTAGCAATTTTTGTGAAACGCTCTGGAAATGGATTTCTTACCGCAAGGTGATTGGTTATTTGCTCGTATTCAGTAGTGAATCCGTATTCCTTAAAGAAGTCATGATAGTAGGGGTGGTTATAATTCATGCCAAAAGAAGGTGGAGTAAAACCCTCAACCAGTAATCCCCAGAATGAATCGTTTTCACCAAAGTTTATTGGGCCATCCATAGCCTTCATGCCATTTTCCTCGAGCCACAATTTGGCTGTGTCAAATAGTTTAAAAGCTGCGGTTTGATCATTTATGCATTCAAAGAAACCCATGCCCCCGGTGGGTTGATCGTATTGAAAAGCTTTTTTCTCATTTATAAATGCAGCCACTCTTCCTATTGTTTGGCCTTTATTATCTTTTAACAACCATCTTTGGCACTTCCCGTGTTTAAAGAAAGGATTCTTATCAGGGTTAAATATTGTATTTATATCCTGGTCTAGCGGACAAATCCAGTTTTTATCATTTTGATAAATAAAACGGGCAACTTCCAAAAAATCTTTACTGGTTTGTTTATCAGATACAGGTACAATTGTCATGCTTGATGATTGGGATAAAATAAAAAGCATCCCAATGGGATGCTCATAAACTATTATATTTTTAGTTACTAGTAGTCGTCATCGTCGTCGTCCGAACCAAAACTATCAAAAGTATCCAGATCATCTAATGGCATATCAAAATCGTCATCATCATCGTCATACTTTTTCTTCGTAGTAATTTCGTCTTGCGAATCTTCCATCTCAGCTTCTGGATCCACTAATGGACTTTTCTTAATTGGTTTCTTTGGAGTTTTCATTACAAAAAATATAATTCCCTAAGGTTTTTATTTATGAGTTAAATTTACAGAAAATCTTTTTAAATCAAAAGAACGATGTTTTTTAAAGTTTTTCTGTATCTCAAAAGTAAGATAAATAGAAATTCCACAACGAATTTTTTTTAAAAAAAATTAAGGCAAAAAAAAATGGTAAAGCTATGAACTTTACCATTTTTTAACACACAAATGAAACCTGAATTGAGATATAGTTTTAGGTTAGGTAAAATATCTTTGATCAATTCTATAAGAACGCTTTTTACAAACTCTGTTTGTTTTAATATCTATAACAAGTTTAATGCAAATTTTAAGATGATTAATTTTTAATTAGTAAGTGGTATGAAAAATTGAGTAAACGGTATTTTACTACTTTAAGGGAATGGCAATTGACACGAATGTGCCCGAATTACCATTTTGTTTTATCTCCATTTGTATAGGATTTACTTCAACCCTATTTAAAAGATTAATACGTTCCCGTGTTAAATCCATGCCTTTACTTACGTGATGTCCCTTTTTATCTCTCAAAGAATTGTCTATACCTATACCATCATCAATAATTTGGATCAACAAATGTTCAGTCCCTATTAAATCTATATGTATGTCAATTTTACCACCCTCTTCCTTAGGCATTATTCCATGCCATATGGCATTTTCTATATATGGTTGAAGCAGCATAGAAGGGATTAAGGTTTCTTCTTTATCTATTGCCTTATTTAGCGTAATGGTATAATTCAATTTGCCTCCAAATCGCTTCTTTTCTAAACTGAGGTAAAGCTCCAGGTATTCAATTTCTTCTTCAAGCGTTATATAGCTTTTTGTACAAATTTCCAGATTCTTCCTGATCAGTCTGGCAAAACCAGTTAATATTTTGTTTGCCGAGGTGGTATCTTTTGTGTTTATATAATGTTGTAATGTGATTATAAGAAACCACGGCGTTTGCCAAAAATGACTTCTTAGAACGAAGTTGATCTTGGTTGGACTGCTCCAATCACTATTATTGGTTTTGGCACTTATTTCAAAAACGTAATCACCTGGTTCTAACGAAGAAAACTCAAGTCTCCTGTTTTTTGTCTCGGTCCAGTTGGCATCAGATTTTAAACGATAGCGGTAAACAATATTTCTATTTTGAAAATCAATGGCGCTATAATAAAATGAAATGTTATTGTCAGATGGGTCAAGCGTATGACTAGTCTCATTTAGCCCAAGCTTCATCTTATTATTAATTATAGATGATATAAATACTTTAGGGGGCTCATTTATGGTTTTAACCTTATTGATTGAAAAATAGACCAGGCCGCTGTTAGTTGCGAAATATGCATAACTGTTATCAATATACAATGAGTTAACATCATCTTTAAGCAAAGCATTGGTAAATTCAAAAGTTTCTACAAGCGTCTTTTGATTATTTAATGAAACCTTGTTAATGCCATTATTGGTAATTATCCATACATCATTACCCTTTATGAATAGCTTTTTACAAATATTATCTGCAAGTCCATCTCTTTGGGTAATTATCTTTATCACTTTTCTGTTTTTGATAAAAATAATTCCATATCCATCAGTAGCAAGTACTATAGTACCATCGCTCAATTCCTTTATGTCATTAATTCTTCGGGTTAAAAGGCTGCTCTTTTCATAATAACTGTATAATGAACCGCTAGAAAATTCTGATAATCGATAGGGCCAGGGCCAGACTTTTATCTTTTGCTACACTAAAACTCTTAATTACAAACATTGAGTTAGTAGCTTCCCTTAAATAATCTATTTTTTTATTGCCCTCATAAATATTTGCTATTCGGCCTAGTCCATATTCCGAAGCAAAGTATATGGTTTCATTTGCCGTATCTAAAGTAAGCTGCTTGATGATGTTATATTTCTTTTTATCCGGTATTGAAATTTTATTGACTGCAAGATTAACAGGATCAAGAATATTAATGTCGGCCTCATCTAATCCTAACCAAAAGTGATTTTTGTTGTCCTTAATAACGCTTTTTACAACGTTGCTGCTTAATCCGTTACTTTGATCTACTATATAAAGCCGTTCCTCACTTTTTGGGAGCATGTAAATCCCGTTGTTAGTGGTAAACCACATATTACCTTTAGAATCCTTTATTACCTGACTTGATGATATGTTACTCAGGTAAGTAATCATTTTTCCGGAACGACCAATAAAATATATTCCAGAGGCATTGCTAATCCACACATCTTTGTTGTCATCTAAATGGAAAAAGCCCGGATCATTGTTTAATAAAGATGGATCAATTTTTAATTGAAAATGTTGGACATTTCCATTTTGAATGTTAAGTCCATTTTTATCGAGAAAAGCCAGTGTCTTATCTGGCATATTTAATCCAGACTTATAATTGATCAGGAGTGTTTTGTGAGGAATTACGGTGAATTCTGAACCATTAAACGTTCTGACAGACCGATTGCTGAATATCCAAATCTTTCCTGATTTATCTTCGTGCACAAAACTATTGATAAATTGCCGGTTACCATTGGCCGAGATATATTTCATGATGGATTTACCATCCCAGGTCACCAAAACATTCTTGTTTGTGCCAAACCAAATTCTGCCCTTACTATCTTCAAAAAAAGAAACAATAACAGCATTGAATCTTAATAGCTTCAGTAGTTTGTTATTTGTTTCATTAAAGAACTTGCCATTAAAAAAATAGCTTAACTGCCCATTTAATGCCAGAAACCATATTTTTCCACTTCTATCTTCTTTAATCTGTAGAATTTGATTGTCAGGAAGACCGTCATCAACAGAGAAGGTTTCGAATACTTTTCCATCAAATCTACTTACCCCCGCATCAGTGGCTACCCAAATGTAACCCTTAGAATCCTGTAGGGTATAAAAGCAGCTATTACTTGGAAGCCCATCTTTAGTGCTAAAATGTTGAAGGTATGTGCTTTGAGAATAGCCATTCAAGCTAAGAATTAATAAAACAATTAGTATTGTACTGCTTATGGTCCAATTCTTTATCTTATTTATCACTGTCAAAATTGGTATATGATTTAACCTTTTCCATAAAATCACTCGCGCGTCTTCTGGAAACAGCAATTTTATCGCCATTTTTTAATATCAGCTCCAACCCATTTTTAGAATTGTACTCTCTTAAATAATTCAGGTTCACTATACTCGATTTATGAACCCTGATAAACTGATGAGCAGGAAGGATCTCTTCGTACTCCTTTAAGACTTTCGATACCGTGATTTTATCTTTGTTGGCCAGATGGAAAACAGAATAATTACTATCTGCTTCAATATGAACAATATCATCAATACTTACCAAGCTATATCCCTGCCCGTTAGGTAAGCTGATTTTACGGATTTCGTTTCTCTCTGATAGATTGACAGCTAAATTTTGCAACCCTTCATTACGATTATGCTCCGTTTTACTCAAGGCAATATATTTCGATGCTTTATTCACAGCCTCTTTTAGCTCATCAATATCTATAGGCTTAAGTAGATAGTCCAATGCATTTGCTTTAATCGCTTTTAATGCATACTGATCGTAAGCAGTAGTAAAAATAACATGCGTTTTAGTGGATTGTATTTGAGGGATTAAATCGAATCCATTTTCTCCCGGCATGGCAATGTCCAGAAAAATAAGATCAATGGCATTATGGGCCAGTAAGTTTCGGGCTTCCGAAACAGACTTTGCTATGCCAGATATATGGATATTCTCACAGTTTTCCTGCAATAAAAAATATAATGAGGAACGGGCAAACTCTTCATCGTCTACAATAATAGCATTCAGCACAGTAATAGATTTTATATATGGTGAATTTATTAAAAAAATGAACGATTGAAGAATATTTCTTTCAAACACCGAAAACCGAATTCATTTTTCTTTCGTAAGTGCACATATAAGCAGCAACTAAAGTCGTAATCAACTAAGGGCTTTTGGCCCTTATAGAACTAATAAATTATAGAAAACTCAAACTTAAAAAACTATGAAAAATTTACAAGAACAAGAAAAGCAAGAATTGCTCCCAGCGGAAAGGAGTGTTTTTACTGCGCCATTGCAACGCCGTTCTTTCCTGCAATTTGCAGGAGCTGGTGCAGCAACTATAGCATTAGTAGCCGCAGGATGTAAAAAAGACAGGAATGATCCTATGGTTCCTGGTGGAGTAACATTAAATTTTAAAGATGATTTCGGTGTATTGAATTACGCTTATGCTTTAGAACAATTAGAAGCAGCCTTTTATATTCAGGTAGCATCAAATCCGCCATCAGGTTTTTCTCCTGCTGAAAAGCAGTATTTTCAAGATATTCAATTTCATGAAATTGCACACAGAGAGTTTTTTAAGAAAGCTTTAGGCACAGCAGCAATAGGAAGTTTAGAAGTTGACTTTTCAAGCATAAATTTCACAGATAGAACCAGCGTTTTAGGCGCAGCTATGGCTTTTGAAGATTTAGGTGTTGGTGCTTATAATGGTGCAGGTGTACGTTTAACAACAGACGCTTATTTGGTTGCCGCAGGAAAGATTGTTTCTGTTGAAGCACGTCACGCAGCATATGTTCGCGATCTGATTTCAAACGGAACTTTTGCTTCTAGTCCACAAGTAGATGCTAACGGTTTGGATAAAGCCTTAACGCCCGATGTAGTTCTTGCAGCTGCAGGAAAGTACATCAAAACTAAAATTACTGTAACTAACCTATAACCTAAAACTTTAGAAAACATGAATATCGTAAATATATTAGAAGAAATAGAAAAAGTAGATGGTGAGATCTATGAGAGATTAAACCCGAGAAGATCTGCAATGAAGGATTTTTATAACATGGGTAAGAAAGTGGCTTTGGCAGCAATGCCTTTGGCGTTAGGATCTATGTTTACAAAAGCTTACGGACAAAGTACACCAACTGCGGTTGTTGATGTTTTAAATTTTGCGTTGACACTGGAATACTTGGAGTATCATTTTTATAACCATTCGCTTTTGGCCGCACCAGGATTGCTAACGGCAGGTACGCCTGCACATGGGGCCATCACTACTATCCGTGATCACGAATTGGCTCACGTAAATTTGCTTAAAGGTGCGTTGGGAAGTGCTGCAAGACCAGCCTTGGCTTATTCTGATTTTGATTTTACAGCAAAGGGTACTTTTCCAACAGTTTACTCAGATTATAAAACATTTTTAGCAGTTGCCCAGGCATTTGAAGATACTGGAGTAAGGGCTTATAAAGGACAGGCCACAGTTTTAAAAGGAATGCCGGTGCTAACAACAGCATTACAAATCCATTCTGTTGAAGCACGTCATGCTTCTCATATCCGTCAGATGCGTGCCGCTCCAGCTGGCGGTGGTGTTCCCATTAAACCATGGATCAGTCTTGGTGCAGGCGGTGGTGCAAATGATTCTGGTGTTCCTCAGGTAGATCCTGTTTATAAAGGTGAAGATCTTGAAACTCAGGCAGGTGTAACCATTACTGGTATTGCCACTGGAGTTACTAAAGCCGCTGCAGTTGAGTCATTTGATGAGCCTCTGGCTAAAGCCGATGTTTTAACAATTGCAGGCTTATTCATTAAATAGTTTAAACCACACTTATTTTATATACAAGAGTTGTTTAAGTTTAAGATAGGGAAGGGGGCGAAAGTCCTCTTCCTTTTTTAATTATATAAGGAGCCTTAGTAGTTAATCACCTGTTCTTCCAAATGTTCTGGCAAATCACGGTAATTATATTGCTGACCGCGTAATTGGGGTTCAAAGCCAGCTTCTCTAATCGCATCTTGTATTCCCTTTGCAGTAAAACGATGTGGAGCTCCCGCTGCCGAAACCACGTTTTCTTCAATCATAATCGAACCAAAATCATTTGCGCCGGCATGTAAACATAGTTCAGCAACACTTTTTCCAACGGTCAACCAAGATGCCTGTATGTTTTTAACATTAGGCAACATAATTCTGCTTAATGCCAGCATTCTTATATACTCATCACCAGAAACATTATTGCTAATACCTCTTAAGCGTTTTAATAAAGTACCATCATCTTGAAATGGCCATGGAATAAATGCCAAAAATCCTTTGGCATCTGCAGGTTTCTCGCTTTGTACTTCTCTAATCCAGACTAAATGTTCAAAGCGTTCTTCAATGGTTTCCACATGCCCGAACATCATAGTCGCAGAAGTAGTGATGTCAAGTTGATGAGCTGCACGCATAACATCCAGCCATTCTTGTCCACCGCACTTCCCTTTTGAAATTAATCTTCTAACACGATCATTTAATATTTCTGCACCAGCACCAGGTAAGGAATCCATGCCAGCTTCTTTAAGTGCTTTTAAAACTTCGGTATGAGAAATGCCCTCCAATTTTGCAACGTGTGCAATTTCCGGCGGACCCAAAGCATGAAGTTTTAGATCAGGATATAGTTCCTTTAATTGTTTAAACAGATCTGCATAAAATTTTAAACCCAAATCCGGATGATGTCCACCTTGCAATAACAACTGATCTCCACCTAACCTGAAGGTTTCTTCAATCTTTACTTTATAGGTTTCTATATCCGTTATATAGCTTTCATCGTGTCCAGGTCTTCTAAAAAAATTACAGAATTTGCAGTTTGCAATACACACATTAGTAGTATTCACATTTCTGTCTATCTGCCAGGTAACCTTGCCACTTGGTACTTGTTTCTTTCTCAATTCATTGGCAACATAAGCCAGCTCAGCTGTAGCTGCATTATTGTATAAGAAAACACCCTCTTCTTTCGTTAAAAAGTCGAATTGTAAGGCCCTTTGTAGTAATTCGGCAGTATTCATAGTACAAACTTAGATAAAATTGATGCTTATATTTTCAATACTGTGCAATATTTTTATCAGTGTGCAAATGCTAACGCAGTTTTATCTAAGTTTGCCGGAATTATTTTTAATCTATGGTAGACTTTAATCGTTTCACATTACCCAACGGACTTCGAGTGCTTGTGCACGAAGATGATACAACGCCAATGGCGGTATTAAATATCCTTTACGATGTTGGTGCTCGCGATGAGGAGCAAGACAGGACCGGGTTTGCTCACTTATTTGAACACCTGATGTTTGGTGGTTCTGTAAATATTCCCAGTTATGATGAGCCTTTGCAAAGAGTAGGCGGAGAGAATAATGCCTTTACCAGTAACGACATTACTAACTATTACATTACCCTTCCGGCTGTAAATCTGGAAACTGCCTTTTGGTTAGAAAGTGATAGGATGCTAAGCCTTGCCTTTTCAGAAAAAAGTTTGGAAACACAGCGTAACGTAGTTTGCGAAGAGTTTAAACAACGTTATCTGAATCAGCCATATGGCGATGTTTGGTTAAAGTTAAGACCACTGGCTTATAAAAAACACCCTTACCAATGGGCAACTATAGGTCAGGACCTAAAGCAGATTGAAGATGCAAAAATGGAAGATGTTAAAGCATTTTTCAAAAAACACTATAACCCCCAAAATGCCATAATGGTTGTTGGTGGTAATGTTAAAACTGAAGATGTTAAGGCACTTGCCGAGAAATGGTTTGCACCTATTCCTGCCGGAGATAAATATAACAGAAACCTTCCTCAGGAACCATTACAAACCGAGGAACGCAAGGAAACAGTTAAGGCTGATGTTCCATTGAATGCCATTTACATGGCTTTTAAAATGCCTGCCCGACAAGATTCTGAGTATCAAAGTTTCGATCTGATGTCTGATATTCTTTCACAAGGACAGTCGTCAAGATTGTACAATAGTTTATTAAAAGAGCAACAATTATTTAGTGATATACATGCTTATGTTACCAGCAGTATAGATGAAGGTCTATTTGTAGTTGAAGGAAAGCTTGTTCAAGGTGTAACCGTTGAAGCTGCAGAGGCTTCGATATGGGCTGAACTAACAAAACTAACACAGCATGAAGTTACAGACGAAGAAATCACCAAGGTGAAGAATAAATCTGAATCTATTATGGTCTTTGCTGAAATGAGTCTTTTAGATAAAGCCATGAATCTTGCCTATTATGAATTGCTGGGTGATGCCAATGGACTCAATACCGAAATAGATAAGTACTTAGCTGTTACCCCTCAGGGCATTCTTCAAGCCGCTAAAAATACCTTTGTAAAAGAGCAATGTTCAACTTTATATTATTTAAACGCCAAAGATGCTTAATCGTACACTAGCCCCGGAATCATTACAGGTTAATGAGATCAAATTTTTAGAGCCTTTAGCCCAACATCTTGACAATGGCATACCTGTTTTTACCATTAATGCAGGTAAACAGGAGCTGGTAAGGATAGAGTTTATATTCGAAAATGTAAACTGGGATGCATCAAAGCCATTACAAGCCGTAGGAGTTAGTCATTTGATCAACAATGGTACTGCTAAGTTGAGCGCTAAGGAAATTGCTGATAAAGTAGATTATTATGGTGCATTTTTACAAACTGAATATGGAGCGGATCAGTCTAGCGTAAAACTATATACGCTTAACAAACACCTGCAATCAGTACTGCCTATTTTAAGATCAATCTTAAATGAAAGTATTTTCCCTGAGCAGGAACTGGCTATTTTTGTTCAGAATCAAAAACAATCCCTACAGGTAAATCTTCAAAAAAATGATTTTCTTGCCAGAAGACAATTTGCAAATTCAATTTTTGGCAATACACCTTATGGATCAAATATCGATGCTGAGGATTACGATACCCTAAAAAGGGAAGACCTGATCAACTATTTTAAAGCTGCTTTTAAACCAGAGAATTGTACCGTAATAGCTGCCGGAAAGTTCGAAGAAAACGAATTTGCGATACTAAATAACGTTTTTGGAAACCAGTGGGAAAATACTGAATTCTCTGTAATCAATAAATTTACATTTGAAACAAGCCCTGCAGGCGAACTTTTAATTGAAAGGCCAGAAGCCATCCAATCTGCGATCAGAATGGGAGCTTTAAGTATTAGCAGAAATCACCATGATTTTCCTGGATTTCAGGTGCTAAACTGTTTACTTGGAGGTTATTTTGGATCACGACTAATGGCCAATATCCGCGAAGATAAAGGCTATACTTACGGAATAGGCTCGGCAGTTGTTTCTCTAAGAGATGCCGGATATTTCTTTATTGCAACCGAAGTAGGAGCAGAGGTATGCAATAATGCCCTTCTTGAGATAGAAAAAGAAATTAACTTGTTGAAAACCGAATTGATTGCTGATCAGGAGTTAGACCTAGTACGTAATTATATGCTCGGTTCTATGCTTGGTAGTTTAGAAAATGCATTTTCTCATGCAGATAAATTTAAGAATGTTTATTTCTCAGGACTTGATCATAACTATTACGAAAACTACATCACAACAGTAAAAACAATTACCTCACAAGAATTGAAAGATCTGGCTGGTAAATACTTAAACACAGACACCTTTACCAAGGTAATTGTAGGTAAGAAATAAAAATAGGGCTGTATCAATGATACAGCCTTATTCAATTTTGGCAAGAATACCTTTTTGCTTATCTGCCTGATAGATTTTTTTAGAAAATGCTACATAGTCATTGTATTTCTCTGGCGGATATTTTTTGTTGTTAATCGTTTTTGTCCGGCTATAAATAAGACTGTTATCTTTTTGTACCACTTTGGCTGTGTACTTGCCAAACTCCGATTCAATCACAACATCTTTAGGCATAAACTCTACTTTGTAACCTTTAGGAATATTATAAATAATCTCATCTTCATCAGAGTAGCCATATTTTACATTGAAATAAGTCTTCCGGTTTTCAATAGGAGTAACCGCACTCTCTTGCCGATTCGTCATATTTAAAGTAAGGAATAACTTATCGCCTCCTTTAGTTAAGATCTGTGAGGCTTTTAGATCTACTTTTTCATTCAGAACAGCAGCCTCTTTATTTGGCTGATTAAAGCTAAATGAGCTGATCTGCATGTTCGGTATACTAAGAGAGTTCATTAAGCTTTTCCTTTGCTCAGTCGGCTCAATCAATGTCATTCTCAGATTTTCTTCATACTGCGCAAAGCCATATTGGGTTTCAAGGCTAATATTTGCAGAACCCTCCTCATCAAAATTCACCTTTGTTATGCGTTTCTGATAGTTGTTGGCCGGGCTATAATAAGGTGTTTGAGCTAATTTACCTCCAGCTTCTGTCACCAGCAAAACTGTTCTGTCTGAATTGTCGTTTCCTATATAACCCATTGGTACAAACTGGCTTGTGCATTCCAGCCATGTGGTATCTTTTTCCAGAGGTACACAAAGTATCATGTGATTTGCCTGGCTTAGACTTGCAAATTTTTTATTCAGTGACGGCATATCATTCCCGATAACAACGAGGTTAGATTTTATACCTGCTTCTTGTAATAGAGCTTTCATGTAGTTAGACAAAGCTTTACAGTCACCATAGTTTACGGCCGCAACCTTTTCAGCTGCAATAGGCTTGTAGCCACCAATACCCAATTGCACACCAACATATCTGGTATTCGATTGCAAATAGTTGTATAATAGTTTTATTTTGTCTTTCGGCGTTGCAGCGCCTTTAATTAGGTTTTGAACTTTTAATTTTACAGATTCAGGCAACGCCTGTGCTCCATTATTTAAGCCAGAAAGCCATGTCCCCAGGTTATCCCAGTTTTCAATGTTCGCCTTAGAGTTATCATATTCAAACTGATTTGGTGCCAAAGTTACCCACGGGCTTACATCAGCTATGCCAGCGCTCATCGGCTCATACTCAAGTGCTTTCACATTCTCACAGCTCCATTTGTATTGTATTTTGTCTTTTACCTTTAAAGAATCAGTTTTAAGTCCGGTACTTTTAAGGTATTTGAAAGTCATGGTTTCAGGAATTCTGAAAGTGTATTCCGATTTTTCTACTGCTGTCCCCCAGGAACTCACCGGTTTCCAGGACGGGTAAAAACGTATTCCACTATACTCAGTGCTATAACTGTATTCTATAGTATAAGGATAGTTGTTATATAAGAAATCCAGAAATTTAACTCTGCTGTCTTCATAAAGAGAGCCGCTCGAGACTGCACTTCTGTCCTTAAAATCGCTGCTCTTATACTCCTTAACTTTGCTACCCTTACTATCGTATAGTGTGGCTTTTAAATTGTAAACATTAGAGAATTTATCGTAGAATTCGTACATGTTCGATGCGCCTTCTGCACTCTTATTTAATAAGGTTACAGCAATTTTATAGTCGTAAACGGCATTCCCTGGGTTCTTTATATCATAAGTTTGATTCTCGTATCTAATCACCAATGAAGCATCCTTAAGTAAATCAGGGGGGATTTTATTTACATCATATATACCTTGTGACTTAGTTTCTTTAATAAGAAACAAGCCAATCACAAAAAGTATTACTATTCTCATCTCTAGCTCTTTTTAAGTACAATTTGTTCAGACTGCTTTCTTACAATATTTTTAAACAGTTCCTTAATGTAATGGTATTCTTCGGGGGTATAAAGTGATTTTTTAAGCACTATTTTGCTGCTAATCACCATTTTTCCGGGTTCACCGGCAAACAGAAAAGTAAATGATGCAGATTCTTCAGGTAGTATAATTTTTTCATTTTTTGGTGTTTTGTCTACCTGGTATTCCTTAGGGTAATCAATAGTAATTCTAACCACTTCTTCAGTCGGGTGGCCAAAATCTACCGGGAAGTTTCTCTCCTCTAACTTGAATGGATTCTCTTTAGTCCTTTCGTAAAGGAGCGGAGTGAAATAAATTAAGTTTCCAGCCTCTTCTACATTGTCTTCAATATTGACGTCCATACTTTCAATAAGAGATTCATTAAGGTTCGTAAGGTTCTCTATCTTATAGTTTTTTATACCTAAACCGGGTTTCCCATTTTTATAACTTTTAAGAAAGTCATCCTCATTTGAAGCAGATTGATAGCTGTTTCTTCTACTAAAGGCCTCATAATTTGTAGTGGATAAATACATTTTACCACTAATCTTATTCTCTCCGTCAAGAGTTAAAAGGTAATTAATATTCTTTCTGCTAATTGTGGGGTCCTCGAGCGAGATCCATTCAGCAGTCTCATCAGCTAAATTTACTTTTAATCCTTCATGGGACAGATTATCAAAAGCAATCATATCTGGCATATGATTTTTATCAGTAGCATCTAAAAGGATGGTTTTTTCGCCAATTTGAACTCCAACAATTACATTGTTAAATTTTGTGATCATTGGAAAACCAGGATGGGCACCATTAGATCTTGTACTCAATAAAATAGGAAAAGCATTAACTTTTGCTTCTGATAATAAAGTAAGTAAACACAGGTTTACATCAGCAGAGTTCCCACTTTTCTTTTCAAATACGGTTTTAGGATTTGTTTCTGAAGTAGAGAAGTCGTCATCATGATTAAATTTGATGTTATTTTTTACATAGTTAAAAACTAGTTGAACTATAGTATCCTGATTGGTGTTTATTTTAATTATATCTTTCAATAATGTTTTGCTGTAACTCCTTTTATTTATAAACAAGCCAAAGTTTTCGTCTTCTTTTAGCCCCTTCACAATTTTTGGCCATGTCGAAGTAACGTCACGGTAAACCTCACCAGGTACAGTTACCGAACTTAATTCAAATCCAACTTTACTAACATAATCTTCCATTGTTGTAATGAAATTTTCTGTTTTTAAACCTGGAACATTTTCAACCTGATAATGTAATTTTAATGAAGTTGTATTTAAAGTGCCAGATGCTGAAATGAAGGATTCGTTAACCCTTTCCTCTTTTGGATTGATAAATAGAAACCCGCCAGCAGTAATTTTATATTTAAAATATTCTGGAATTTTGATCTCATATGCTGAATATAGCATTGGAATTTCCTTCTGGAAACGCCATGATCTCAGGGTAAATATAAAGTCCGATTTAATCTTATATTTAAATTCCACTATAGATCCTTCTTTAACATTAGGTAATGCAAACTTTTTTAGGGTATAGTTCTTATCTTGCTTCTCAGAAAACTTCGATTCTTTGCTTAATTTGCTGGTAACAATTTTACCTGCTTCAAGGTTATAGGTAGCACCATCCGTGTACTCCAAATTTTGCTCGCTACCATTTTGCTTATACAATTGAATTTCAAGATTTGCATAATCGTAACCGGTTTTGTTAATGATCTTGTATCGGGTATGACGTTCAAAAACATAAATGAAATTGCCCGTTTTTGCACTAAATTCAAACCAACCTCTTCCGACATCAAATAATGCTACCGCAGAGGCTGCCGAATCTGCGCCATTAACCTTAGTATCAAATTCATTAAGGTCAACTTTACCATACTTAAAGGTTCTTGGTTTTACTTCTTTTTCCTGGGAGTAAGCACATAGGTTTGCTACTAAAAGCAATCCGAATAGAACAGATTTTATCGCATTCATGAGAGTGTAATTTGTTTAACAATAATAAGGTATATCCCAATAACAAAGAGAATATTTTTTTTTCATAATTAATCTCTTTGTAGAATATATTTACATTATGAACCACAAGCTAATATACCTATCTGTTTTTCTACTGTTAAGTCAGCTAAGTTTCGCCCAGGATAAAGCAAAATATAAGGTCTGGAATCCTTCAAATGATACTATAAATGTTTTGGAAGGTCAGGGCTGGACAAAAAATCTAAAAGATTATTATGATCGCTTACCGTCAAAAGCCGAAGGAATAGTACGCCCAGAGGTATGGAAGTTATCAAAGAACAATGCTGGTGTAAACCTGCGTTTCCGCACAAATTCGAATGAAATCATCGTAAAGTATGCTGTCAAAGGCAATCTGCAGCTTTCGCACATGCCGGCCACAGGCGTAAGTGGTGTTGATCTATATGCAAAGGACAGAGATGGCAGGTGGCTTTGGAGTGCTGGCGCTTTCTCTTTTGGCGATACCATTACTTATCGCTTTAATAACTTAGAACAGGTTAATAACCCAGATCGGGAATACACACTTTACCTACCACTGTACAACGCTGTGAAATGGTTGGAAATCTATGTGCCTAATGAAAAATCGTTTACGCCCGTGCCCCTGCATCAGTTACTTACAGAAATTGATGCTAAATTATATGTGTTAGATTGTTTACCTAATCTTATCTCTATATCGAAAGAAGATCTTACATCAAGAATTGAAGCCTCTGTACTTCAATTGCAAGCAAAGAGACCAGGAGTTCCCATTCTGTTAACAGAGCACGATGGTTATACAGATGAGCTGATAAGCCCTAAAAGGAAAACTGATTATGATAATCCAAATATTACCTTAAACGAGGCATTTAAACAATTAAAGACAAAAGGAATAAAAAACATCTACCTGCTTTCAAAGAATGAGATAGGCCACGACATCGAGAGTACTGTTGATGGCGTTCATCCTAATGATATTGGAATGATGAACTATGCAAATGCATACGAGAAGATCATCAAAAAGATATTAAACCAGCCAGAGGGAAATATCAGTACAACCAAACCGACTACACAATATCGCGAGCTTCCTGGATATGATTGGGAAAAGAGACATAATCAGGTACTAAATCATAATAAAACCAATCCGCCCAAGTTGATTTTTATAGGCAATTCCATCACCCATTTCTGGTCTGGTGAACCCTTGGCACATGTTGCAAGAGGGACCGAATCATGGAATAAATATTTTAAAGATAGGAACCCTCTAAACATGGGCTTTGGCTGGGATAGGATAGAGAATGTTCTTTGGCGTGTTTATCACGGAGAACTGGATGGATTTTCAGCTAAGCAAATTGTATTGATGATTGGTACAAACAATTTGCAGTTTAATACTGATGATGAGATAGCCGAAGGGTTAACGGTTCTTATAACAGCGATAAAAGTGAGACAACCGGGGGCAAAAATTCTTGTGCTCGGTTTGCTTCCACGCAGAGAAATGGAAGCCAGGGTTGCTAAATTAAATCTGTTGTACGCTAAAATAGCACTGAACTTAAAAGTTCAATATGCTGATGCTGGAAGTCTTTTGCTTAATACAAAGAAAAAAGTAAATGAAGCACTTTTTACCGATGGATTACATCCTAACGCACAGGGCTACGAAAAACTGGGAGCTTTTATTAATAAACAGATTACCAATAATTAAGCGAAATAATATTACGCCTGTAAAATGAAATTTACGCAACCGTTTGTGTGAAAAAAACTTTTCACGCCTGCCCATAAGCTGTGTATATTGGTGGTATAAACTAATTTGACTTCTGGTCGAACAACCATTCTTAACCATATAAAACACAAGATGAAACCAAACCGTAGAAAATTTTTACAACAACTGGCAATAGGTTCCGGAGCTGTAGCTATCGGCCTTCCTACATTTGCCAATGAAAATGCGCCAAGCGATCATGAGCTGGCAGCAGCATTAAATCAGGGTAATAGCAGTCAGAGATTCAATATGAGTGGATATGCCGCTCCAAAAATTGATAAAGTAAGGGTTGGGATTATAGGTCTCGGAATGAGAGGGCCGGGTGCGGTTTCCAGATTGTCACATATAGAAGGAGTAGAGATCAAAGCACTTTGCGACAAATTACCTGCAAGAGCCTCAGCTGCACAAAAATACCTTACTGATAAAGGTCTTACTAAAGCAAAAGAATACTCTGGCGAAGATGGCTGGAAAGAAATGATTGAAAAAGAGGATCTTGATTTGGTTTATATCTGTACACCCTGGCATTACCATACTCCAATGGCTGTGTATGCTATGGAACATGGAAAACACGCGGCAACTGAGGTTCCGGCAGCACTTACTCTTGAAGATTGCTGGAAACTGGTAGAAACATCAGAGAAAACGCGCAAGYATTGTATGATGCTGGAGAACTGCTGTTATGATTTCTTCGAAATGTTAACATTAAACATGGCCCGCAATGGTATGTTTGGTGAATTAATTCATGCTGAAGGTGCATATATCCATAACCTGCTGGGGTTAAACTTCGATAAAAATGGTTATGCAGACATGTGGAGGTTAAAAGAAAACATCAATTTTAACGGTAACATTTATCCAACTCATGGTTTAGGCCCAATTGCACAATGTTTAAATATTAACAGGGGTGATAAAATGGATTATTTGGTGTCCATGTCGACCAATGATTTCCATATGGCTCATGAGGCTGAAGAAAGAGCCAAAAAAGATGATTTTTACAAACAATTTGTAGGTAAAAACTATCGTGGCAATATGAATACTACAACCATCAGAACAGCTAAGGGAAAAACAATGATGTTACAACATGATGTAACCTCACCAAGAATCTATTCCAGAATTCACCTGCTTAGCGGAACTAAAGGATTTGCCAGTAAATGGCCGGAACCTGAACGTATCTCGTTTGGCGAAGAATGGGTAACTGAAGATGGATTAAAGAAATTGTATGATACTTACAGCCCTCCAATTATTAAACATGTTGGAGAAATCGGTAAAAAGATTGGTGGCCATGGTGGTATGGACTTTATCATGGACTGGCGTTTAATTGATTGCCTGCGCAATGGATTACCTCTTGACCAAAACGTTTACGATGCTGCATCATGGAGCTGCATAGTACCATTAAGTAAAAAATCAGTATCTAAAAAATCGGGAAGTGTTGATGTGCCTGATTTTACCAGAGGAGCATGGACTAGCAATGCTCCTGTAAACCTAACACTAGATGGTGGTGGTAACACTACTGTTAGAAGTGTTAAATAGTAGCCGTCTCAAATAAAAAGGAGGGTGTAACTAAAAATCATGTGATACACCCTCCTTTTTATAGAACAAAATCTTACAAATTACTCTCAATAGCACCAACTTTTTCCCTGTAAAGGTCAATTGGGCCATCAAGCAATACCGCTACTACTGTAAGATCCTTATCAAGTCGGTCTTTTGGAAGTGGGATGTAAACAATTCCAGGTACAGAACTCCAATAGAGTTTGTTGTAGATCTCTGGTTCAATCATAGTTCCCTCTCCAACAATTCTAATCCGGCTCACCTTATTTTTAATTCCTTTTAATGCAATTGGCCCCGTAGGTTTCCCTTCCACAAAAAGATACACCGTCTGCTTGTCGGCAGATAAAGCACTTGCCCCCTGGTAATGTCCCTCAGGCAGTCCTTTTCCTGTCTTGTATAAGCTCTCCGCGTTTTTGGTGACCCATTTGTACAGTTCAGGATTTAACCCCTTTTTGCCTGCCTCGAAGTCTAAACCATCGGTCGGCAAATCTGTATCCTTAAACGGGTTTACTCCATTATGCAATGAACTCGCAATATTGTTAATCTGCGTTTTATAGTCCGCTCTTTTATTGGTAAGGTCATTGAAACTTAACGAAATCAAAGATTGATCATTTACTTCAACAGGATTATCAAATTTTAAAGCGATTACTGTTACATCCTGATC
This sequence comes from Pedobacter sp. 10L46_2, assembly GCF_056395165.1. Taxonomy (NCBI): domain Bacteria; kingdom Pseudomonadati; phylum Bacteroidota; class Sphingobacteriia; order Sphingobacteriales; family Sphingobacteriaceae; genus Pedobacter; species Pedobacter sp. 10L46_2. Next base: position 13,791 of record NZ_JBFTIZ010000101.1, on the reverse strand, counting down.
AGCTGCGGATGTAGGGATCTTGATCGAAATGTTCTCACCATTGGTCACAAAAGTTGCCTTCAAATCAGAGCCTACAATCTTAGCAGAGCGAACAGCCGATCTGATTCCGCTTAACAACAATCCGCCATTGTCCGGAACCCAATCGGCATATAAATAAAGCGTTTTTTTATCTGCAGAAAGTGCGGTTTTCCCATTAAAATGGCCTGCTGGTAAGCCAGCATGAGTCCCATAAATTGCTTCAGCATGCTTTTTGGTCCACCTGCCTAAGCCTTTCAAAATATTTCCCTGCTCTGTTGCAATAGTGCCATCGGCTTTTGGCCCAATGTCAAGCAATAAATTACCACCCATGCTAATACAATCAACCAACGTGCGAACAATCATATTTGGTGATTTATATTTAAAATCATAAGGCTGATAACCCCACGAATCATTCATTGTGTAGCACAGTTCCCAATATTCGCTATTTGGCCTAAGAACCGGGATACCCTGTTCAGGGGTTTCATAGTCGCCATGATGATTCAAACGAGAATTGATTATAATATTTGGATTATACTTTTTAAGGTCTGCCGAAATCTTTCCGGCCTGCCATTCCTCAGCAGAGTGCTCCCAATCGCCATCAAACCAGAGTAAATCAGGCTTAAAGTTCACAGAGAGTTCATTCATTTGCGTATGTAAGTACTTTTGGAATTTATTCCAGCGCTTAGGTTCTTCACTAAGTTTGTACCTTTTTCTGTCTCTGGTAAAACCGTCGTAATCAGGATGGCTCCAGTCTGGTAAGGAAAAGTAAATACCTGTTTTCAAGCCAGACTTTTTAACTGCTTTTATAAAGGGAGTAATTACATCTTTCTTAGCGGCACTTTGCTTTAAGGTGGTTGTCGCATCAATCGCTTTAGTATTCCAAAGGGATACACCATCATGGTGTTTAGTGGTTATCACAGTATATTTTGCACCACTTTCCTTGATTAGTTTAACCCATTCTTCCGGACGATAATTGGCTGCCGTAAAACCATCCAACTGCTTCATATAGTTATCATGATTGATGTAGTTGTTAAAAAACGACCATGATTCGGAGATGCCATTTACAGAATAAATACCCCAGTGTATAAAAATTCCAAGTTTTGCATTAGCAAACCACTCCATTTTTTGTTTTTTGTCGTCAATATCCTTAGCACCTGGTTGCTGGGCATTTACTTTGCCACATAGCATTATTACAAATAGCAAAGGGGTTATTCTTTTTTTCATTAAAAGGACTGTTTTTATGATTAATTATTTTTGTAAATATGATTTCTGATGTCCAACCCTTATCTCACTTATAAACTGAGTATAAGTTTTCCTTGTTCTCGATTTAAAGTATCTGCAAAATGAATTAGGGCTAATGTTGGCCACGGCAGCCATTTCCTCCATCTGAATCTTTCTTTTAAAATTAGCAAGAGAGTAATTGTAAATGGCATTAATCCTGTCATTCTCAGTCTCTTCAAAATCATGACGGAAACCGATAGACGACAATAAGCTGCTTTGTGAGTAGTTTTCTATAGCCAGCAGGGCTTCTACAAGTAAAATAATTCGTTTAGGCCCTTCAGATAATAAAATAGACTCTATAAGTTCTCCAATTAATCTTTTGCTTTTATCCTGAACCTGTACGCCCCTCTGGGCACGTTCCAACAACAATTTAAGGGATTTGTTTTCAGGAAGATTTAAAAATGAATTACCCCAAAAATTCTCACAAAAGTGTACTACAACTACATCTGCATTGCTTTTTTCGTCATTAAAGTAATTATCGTCAAATCTCCAGTAGTGAGGTAGGTGAGCGCCAACAAGTACTACATCACCAGATCTGAAACGTTTAATACTATCGCCAATAAATTGAGTTCCGTTGCCTTTTTTAAAATAGATCAGTTCAACTTCGGCATGATAGTGCCAGCGGTTGTTAATGTAAGGCACCTTGTCTCTTCTCGCGCTAAATGAATTTACAGAGTTGTTAGCTACTTTAAGCAGTTGAGGTTTCATCTTAGTCTAATTTAGTTGTCAGATGTAAGTCACTTAACCTAACTTATACTTAAAAGAATAAGGTCAAGATCCGGTTCATTTGATTTGGTTAGGTAATAATTTCTAAATGTATAAAAATCTTTTAAAATTACATGTATTGATGATTAAATGATGCTAATTTGTAAAAATCGCTGAATATTTGATGTTTTTACCCTTTGAATAAAACTACGCAAACGTTTGATAATGGCTTTAAACCGCGTTAATTATTAAGCAATACACCGCTTTTTTAATTGCATAAATATTAATAAAGAAAAATAAAACAGGACGTTTTTTCGTTTGTTATAATAGGCTAGCTAATTAAAACGGGAATGACTGAATTATCTGAGAAAAAAGAGCGTAAATCACAAAATATACTAATCATTGAAAATGATGATGATTTAGTAGAGTTATTAGAAGAGTTATTTAGTTACGAAGGCTATCAGGTACGTTGTTATAAAGATACTAATGATATTTTTTCATTGATGGAGGATTTTAAACCAGATATTGTATTAGTGGATTATTTACTCCCTGGAATTAACGGAGGGGAATTATGTGCCCAATTGAAAAGAGATCCGTCTACCAAACATATTCCTGTAGTTATATTTTCTGCGTATTCGCAAGTATTGCTATCACTTGGTAGTTACGGCTGTAACGCATTTATCTCTAAGCCTTTTGAGCTAAGCTCATTGTTAAATCAAATTAATAAATGTTTAGAAAATCCTTCAAAAATATTTACTGAAAAAGAGTTTGATAAAAAAACTTCCGCATCAGCGGGTGTTAATGAATAGGTAATCTTAGTTAAGTTGCCAAGAGAGTTTCAGTCATGAATGCAATTGGTTACATCAGGGTATCACCATATCTGGAGTCTGTAATAGCTCAGGAAACTGCAATTAAGACTTTTTGCGATCAGAAAGGATTAAACCTATTAATCGTTTTTAAAGATACCGGTGAGTACAATGAAGATATGGAGCGCGAAAGCTGGCTCGCCCTGGAAGAATACGTAAGATATAACCGCAGTGGAGTTGATTTTTTGCTGTTCTTACTGCCGGCAAAAATAACACGATTCAATAAAATGATAGATCAGATTCAAGATCATTTTAAACGGGAATACGGAGTAACGCTGGTGGCTGTGTTATAAATCACCTAAATGTTTGCTAATTGCCGAACCTAACTCATCAACCTGTTTATGGGTAAGTGAGCCCCATATTTGTTCCCATTTTTCATCTTTTCTAATCTGGGCCTCTTTATCATTCAGAGTGCATACATAATACGGTATTCCATCGGTGGTCTCAGTTTGCTTAACTTCTACCTTAATCTTTTTTTGTTCGTTGTCATGAAGCATAACAGTGAACTTTATGTCTTCGGATGCTTCCATAATTTTGTAATTTAGTTTTGTAATTTATACAACAACCAGTACGAACTAAAGTTTGGTTTTTGTAGTCTTCCTCACTTAGTTCGCACATTCCACACATATTATTCACAAAAAGGCACCTGCTTGTGGGTTTGGTGCGAAGAATGTGTAAAGAAATTTTTAAGTTGTTTATATTTGGTGAATACTAATGTTCATTTTTAGATAATGATAAAAGGAATCACGAAATTGTTTTTGTTGGGAAGCTGTGCTTTGATCGTTTTGATGCCCTCAATTGTTAACGCACAATCAAAAAAAAGTAGTGCTTCAAAGCCTAATATCATATTTATCTTAACCGATGACCTTGGATACGGCGATTTAGGTGTGTTTTTTCAAAATCAGAGAAAGGAGAAGGCAGATCAAAAACTTCCTTATCAATTTACTCCAAACCTCGACAAAATGGCTGCCAGTGGTGCGCAATTAACTAATCAGTATTGCAACGCACCGGTATGCGCCCCTTCCAGGGCATCTCTTTTAACAGGGCTTAATCAAGGCAATGCAAAGGTAAGAGACAATCAATTTGATAAGCAGATTGAAAATAACCATACTATTGCTACGGTACTGAAAATAGCGGGTTATGCTACATCAGTTATAGGAAAATGGGGTTTGCAAGGCGAAACTAAAGATGAACCTAATTGGCCGGCACATCCTCAAAAAAGGGGGTTTGATGATTTTTTTGGCTATATGCGCCATGCCGATGGACATGAGCATTATCCTTTTGAAGGAATTTACAGAGGTAAAAAGGAAGTATGGGACAATTATAAAAACGTAGCTGCGGATTTAGCCAAATGTTACACTACCGACTTATGGACTGCCCGTGCCAAGAAATGGATCATAGATCATGAAAGTGCCAAAGGACCCGAAAAACCTTTCTTCATGTTTCTTGCCTATGATTCTCCACACGCTGTGTTGGAATTACCTACTCAAGCTTATCCCGAAGGTAAAGGACTAAAAGGCGGCATACAGTGGCTTGGCAATCCTGGTAACATGATAAATACAGCATCTGGTAAAGTTGATTCTTTTGTACATCCGGATTATAAAAATTCTACATATGATAATGGAAAGGTAAAAAATGCGCCATGGCCTGATACCTTTAAGCGATATGCTACAGCCACCAGAAGAATTGATGATGCAGTAGGCGACATTTTGCAGCTTTTAGAGGACTTAAAAATTTCGGAAAATACGATTGTCGTTTTTACATCTGATAACGGACCATCTATTGAATCTTATCTTCCTGCAGGTTACCCACCTAATAACCCGGAGTTTTTTGGAGGGTTCGGACCTTTTGATGGAATAAAAAGAGATGTATGGGAGGGTGGATTAAGAATGCCAACTCTGGTAACCTGGGCTCAGCATATTCCTGCTGGTAAAGTTGTGGTATCGCCAAGTATGCTGTCAGACTGGATGCCTACCTTTGCTGATGTTGCAGGTATAAGTGCTCCGGCCAGAACAAATGGAGTTTCATTGGTTCCATCTCTAACAGGAAAAGGCATCCAGGCCGAAAGTTTAATTTATTCAGAATATTCTGAAGGGGGTAAAACGCCTGATTTTAAAGCTTTTGAGGCCAGCAGGAGGGGCCGGAAACGTGGGCAAATGCAAATGATCCGTCTTGGGGATTTTGTAGGTGTGCGTTATGATATCAAATCTGCAGATGATGATTTTGAAATATACGATATAGTAAGCGACCCTAAGGAAACTACTAACCTTGCTTCAATACCGTCCTGCAACGAATTACAGGTTCAAATGAAAGCCAAATCATTACAGGCTCGAAAGGCAGATCTTGAAGCTCCACGGCCGTATGATAGGGCCGAAATTCCGGCTGTTGAGATTTTAGATAAAACATATCCCGGACTTTCGTGGAAATTCTTTAAAGGAAATTTTCCATACGTAGTTTCAGAAACGGGTCTTACTGAAGTTTCAAATGGTATTAGCAAACATTTAGGAGAAGAAGTGCCAAAAGCAAGACCTGGAATGACACTATATGAAGGTTTTATAAAGGTGCAATCTGATGGAGAATACAGCTTTTCACTTCAGGCAAGTGGGAAAGCTTATATGAGAATTCATGAAGCAGAACTAATTGACGCGGATTTTGGTTATCAGTCAGTGAGCCAGGAAACAGAGCGTGTTTATCTCAAAGCCGGCTATCATCCGGTTAAGATTTATTATTTAAGAGAAGCAGGTAAAGAGCGTATACTTTCTTTAAAAATGAGATACAAAGATGGTGATTGGAAACCACTAAAAGGAACTGATTTTTACGCTATTAGATAATTTGTTAACCGGATTTTCTGACTTCGCAATAATATTCTAATTAAGATGAGAAAAAAGTATGTTTAAACTTTCATTTATTCAAAAAGATAATTACATTTGGGCTTACCCTTTCGGGGGTATGTTTTTCATAGGTAGATGTAGGGTCGAAAATTAATTTTCGGCCCTTTTTTGTTATCTAAGGTTCCGTATCTTTATCTGCGCTATGAGGAAGAAGAAAATTATTGTTGCAATTACTGGTGCCAGCGGATCAATTTATGCTAAATTACTGTTAGATAGTTTGTTGAAATTGTCTGATCAGATTGAAAAAGTAGGAGTAGTAATGTCAGACAATGCCAAAGAAGTTTGGCGTTTTGAACTTCAGAATCAGGATTACGACCGTTACCCCTTTACTTTTTACCCAAAAATGGATTTTAATGCTCCATTTGCGTCAGGATCGGCTAAGTTTGATACAATGATCATCATTCCATGCTCAATGGGTACTCTGGGCAGAATTGCACATGGGATTTCTAACGATTTAATTTCCAGGGCTGCAGATGTTGTATTGAAGGAACGCAGGAAATTAATAGCCGTAGTAAGAGATACGCCTTTTAGCCTTATTCATATTAATAACATGAAAGCTGTAACGGAAGCAGGAGGGATTATATGCCCTGCCAGCCCATCTTTTTATTCCTTACCCAAAACTATTGAAGAGGTTGCACAAACAGTAGTAAGTCGTGTAATAGATCTTGCAGGACTAGAGCAAGATAGTTATCGCTGGAATGAATCATAATTTCATTTAAAACCTTATCTTTGCAGGCTTATTGGGATATCTAAAAATTTACAATCGTCATGCTGAATTTATTTCAGCATCCCGAATTTGATATTCTAAACATGCTTAAACGGGATGCTGAAATAAATTCGGCACGACGCGTGCATAATTATAGCGATAACACTGAATGAAGAAGGTTGCATTTTATACACTGGGTTGTAAGTTGAATTTCTCTGAAACTTCAACAATTGGCAGGTTATTTACCGATGCCGGATATGCTGTTGTAGACTTTACAGATGGAGCGGATGTGTATGTAATAAACACCTGTTCTGTAACAGAGCATGCTGATAAAAAGTGCCGTAAAGTAGTTAAAGAGGCTTTAAAGTACGCACCCAACGCGTATGTAACCATAGTAGGATGTTATGCTCAGTTAAAACCTGTTGAGATTGCCGAAATAGAAGGCGTTGATATGGTGCTTGGTGCAGCAGAGAAATTCCGGATAGTTGAATACATCTCTGATCTTACCAAACAGCCTAAGGCCGTTATTCATCAGCAAAACATCGAAAAAGTTAATCATAATTTTATTGCAGCCTATTCAATAGGTGATAGAACACGTACTTTCTTAAAGGTGCAAGATGGATGTGATTATCCATGTACTTATTGTACAATACCATTGGCGCGTGGGGGCAGCAGAAGCGATACCATCGAAAATGTAGTAAACCGCGCTAAACAAATAGCCGAAAGCGGCGTTAAAGAAATTGTACTTACGGGGGTAAATCTTGGCGATTTCGGAATAAGAAACGGAGAAAGAGAAGATAAATTCTTTGACCTGGTAAAAGCACTGGATGAGGTTGAGGGTATAGAAAGGATAAGAATTTCTTCTATCGAACCGAATTTGTTAAGCAATGAAATCATTGAATTTGTTGCTACTTCCAAAAGATTTGTACCTCATTTTCATATCCCTCTGCAGTCTGGATCTAATAAAATATTAGGTTTAATGCGCAGACGTTACCAACGGGAACTTTATACCGAACGAGTTGCTAAAATTAAAGCTTTAATACCTAATTGCTGTATTGGAGTTGATGTAATCGTTGGATTTCCTGGTGAAACTCATGAAGATTTTCTGGATACTTATCAATTCTTAAACGAGCTTGATATTTCTTACCTGCACGTATTTACCTATTCAGAACGCGAGCAAACAGCAGCGGCTGAAATGAAAGGCGTTGTTGCCGGAAGTGCCCGTGCGGATAGAAGCAAAATGCTTCATATTTTGTCTGATAAAAAGAGAAGGGCCTTTTATCAATCTCAGATTGGTTCAATTGGCGAAGTGCTTTTTGAAGACGACCAAAAGAATGGTTTTATGCATGGTTTTACCAAGAACTATGTAAAAGTTAAAGCTAAATATGACCCGGTAATGGTAAATGAAATCAAAACCGTAAAACTTATTGAGCTTACCGCCGATGGTGAGGTAGAAGTTGCCGAAACAGAAGAAGTTTTAGCGCATTAATACTATATTCGCATAAAACTTTTTTATACGTATGTTTCCTACTGTATCTCATTTTTTAGAATATCTTTTTGGTATACAAGTCCCATTGCCGTTTAACACCTTTGGTGTTTTTGTCGCTTTAGCTTTTATTGCTGGTTACTGGGCTTTTACTCATGAGTTTAAACGTAAGGAAGCACTTGGTATTCTTCATCCAATCAAAAAAACGATGACTATTGGTAAGCCTGCTACTACAACTGAGCTGGCTTATAATGGTGTATTCGGGTTCCTGATCGGGTATAAATTAGTTTATGCACTCTTAAACTATCAGCTGTTTGTAAGCGATGCCCAAACAGTACTTCTTTCATTAAAAGGTAATATACTTGGAGGCTTGTTTTTTGCTGGTTTGTTTGCTTACTGGGATTATAAAGAGAAAAATGCGCATAAATTACCCAAACCAAAAACTGTTGAAGTAACGCAGCACCCATATGAATTAATGGGTACTCTTATCGTTTGGGCCGCTATCTGGGGCTTTCTTGGAGCAAAGATATTCGATAACCTGGAACATTGGGACTCATTTGTAAAAGATCCTATCGGCAGCTTATTGTCATTTAGTGGTTTAACGTTTTACGGTGGACTAATCTGTGGCGGTGCTGCTGTTTTATATATCGCAAGGAAAAATAATATTAAAGTATTGCACATGCTTGATATTGGCGGACCAGGTATGATGCTTGCGTACAGTGTGGGCAGAATTGGTTGCCATATGTCTGGTGATGGCGACTGGGGAATCGCTAATCTAAACGCTAAGCCAATTTCATGGCTTCCGGATTGGTTATGGGCTTATACCTATCCAAATAACGTTGCTAACGAAGGAAATCCTATTGCGGGTTGCGTTGGCAGGTTCTGTAACGAATTACCTCAGCCGGTATACCCAACACCTATATATGAGGTAATCGTATGCTTTATACTGTTCCTGATCTTATGGAAGATCCGTGACCGTATTAAATCTCCGGGAATGATGTTTGGTATATACTTAATGCTAAACGGTCTGGAACGCTTCTTTATTGAATTGATCAGAGTAAATACTAAATATAATGTTGCCGGTATACATTTTACGCAGGCAGAGCTAATTTCAAGTATTCTGTTTTTGTCTGGCTTAGGTCTTGTTTTATATTCATACAAGAACAAAGAAAAGTTGGCTAACTATTAAAATTTTTTTCTGAGTTGAATTACGAATTAATATGTTCTAAGGTAATTGCTGTTACCCGCTTAACAGGCAATTTTATAAGAAAAGAGTCGATGAACTTCGATGCAGGTGCTGTCGAGTTCAAAGGCCTAAACGATATGGTTTCCTATGTAGATAAGAATGCTGAAAAGTTATTGGTTAGAAATTTAGCCAAGCTAATTCCTGAAGCAGGTTTTACTACTGAAGAAGAAACCATAAATAGCAAAGGTGCTGTTTACAATTGGATCATAGATCCATTAGATGGCACTACCAACTTTATTCATGGTGTTCCCACTTATTCTATAAGCATAGCGCTTTATGAAGAGGATAAACCCGTTGTTGGTGTAGTTTATGAGATAAACCGCGGAGAGATGTTTTATTCTTATAAAGGTGGCGATGCTTATTTAAACAACAAAGTGATTAAGGTTTCTTCCAGACCAGGTTTATCAGATTGTTTACTGGCTACAGGATTTCCATATTATCAGTTCGAGAAACAGGCACAATACATGCAGCTACTTTCAGAAATGATGCAGAAAACGCATGGCTTACGGCGCATAGGTTCGGCTGCGGTTGATTTAGCTTATGTAGCATGTGGCAGGTTCGATGCTTTCTTTGAGTATAACCTGAATGCCTGGGATGTTGCTGCCGGTGCTTTTCTGGTACAACAGGCAGGTGGAAATATATTAAACTTTGCCGGAGGCGATGAATTTCTAGAAACCAGAGAAATTCTGGCAACAAATGGCTTGATTGATGGTGAAATCTTAGAAGCTATTAAACGGAGTTTTAAAAGTTAATAGAATTAGTCGTGTTATCGCCACCATGTCATCCTGAAGTAAATTCAGGATGACAAAGATTATAAGAACAACATAAAACAAAAGAGCCTGTTTCAACATTGAAACAGGCTCTTTCTTTATATTTAAATCGGCTTACAAAGCTTCAGACACTACTTCTTTCACTTCAGGAACCATGCGTTGCAATAAATTCTGAATTCCTGATTTCAAGGTAATGGTAGAAGAAGGGCAACCGCTGCATGAACCTCTAAGCTCAACAGTTACAACACCCTCATCAAATGATTTGTAGCTAATTGCACCACCATCTTGTTCAACTGCCGGGCGAACATAATCATGTAGAATTTGCTGAATTTTAATCTCAAGATCTGTTCCTTCAAAAGTAGGTGTCTCATCAGATGTTTCTTCTTTTATTTTATATTCAGATTCAACAGCTCCTTTAACAAATTCTTTAAGAATTGGTTCGATATCCGGCCATTCAACACCCTCTGTTTTTGTAATCGTAACAAAGTTACTTGCAAAAAAAACACCATTAACAAAGTTGAACTTAAACAGTTCCTTTGCAAAAGGAGAGTGCTCAGCACTTTCTTTAGTTGCGAAATCTTCACTGCCATTGATCAATAATTTATTGACCATGAATTTCATTGTAGCAGGGTTTGGAGTTTGTTCAGTATATACGTTAATAGTCATTGTCTTCTTTTTTTCTACAAAAATAAATAATTCGTTGGTGCAATTTAAGGTATCGATGTCTGTTTTAGGTCATTATATCTAAAATACGCCCGTGTAGTTAAAAGGAGTGATGTTCTTTAATTCCTGTTTAATCTGATCATTCACATTTAAACCATCAATAAAGTTCGCCATGGTATCAGCAGTAATCTTCTGATTGGTACGGGTAAGATCTTTAAGTGCTTCGTATGGGTTAGGATAAGCCTCTCTTCTAAGTACAGTCTGAATTGCTTCAGCAACCACAGCCCAGTTGTTTTCAAGGTCGGCATTAATAGCTTCATTATTCAGCAATAATTTATTTAAACCTTTTAACGTAGATGCAATAGCTATTGTAGTGTGAGCAAGAGGCACGCCTACATTTCTAAGTACCGTAGAATCTGTAAGGTCCCTTTGTAAGCGTGAAATTGGTAATTTAGCCGCAAAAAATTCGAATAACGCATTTGCTATACCAGCATTACCCTCTGCATTTTCAAAATCAATAGGGTTTACTTTATGAGGCATTGCAGAAGAACCAACTTCACCTTCTTTAATCTTTTGTTTAAAGTAGTTTTTAGAAATGTACGCCCAAATGTCTCTATCAAGATCAATAATGATGTTGTTTATTCTTTTTAAAGCATCACATTGTGCAGCAAATTGATCATAATGCTCAATTTGAGTAGTATACTGAGCGCGCGAAAGGCCTAATATCTCATTTACAAAATTATTAGAGAAATCTACCCAGTTTACACCAGGATAAGCAATATGGTGTGCATTAAAATTACCTGTTGCACCGCCAAATTTTGCGCTGTTAGGGATGTTTTTTAAGTTATTTAACTGAATCTCTAAACGTTCAGCAAATACCATAAACTCTTTACCAAGTTTAGTAGGAGATGCAGGCTGTCCATGCGTATGTGCAAGTAAGGGCACATCTTTCCATTCAGTAGCCAGACTTTTTATTTTAGCAATCAACTCAGCTATTTGAGGATAGTAAACTTCATTTAAAGCTAGTTTAATAGTATAAGGTATAGCTGTGTTGTTGATATCCTGAGATGTTAATCCGAAATGGATAAACTCTTTATAAGCTTCGAGACCCAATTGATCAAATTGCTTTTTTATAAAATATTCAACCGCTTTAACATCATGATTGGTGATCTTTTCTGTGTCTTTAATTTCCTGAGCATGGTTATCATCAAACTGCTCATGAATTAAACGTAGTTTACCGTAAATAGATTTATCGAATTCTTTTAAACCAGGTAAGCCTGTTTCACAAAGTGCAATAAAGTATTCAATTTCTACAAATACTCTGTATTTTATTAATGCTGACTCTGAAAAATATTTAGAAAGGCTTTGAGTAGTGTTTCTATAACGTCCATCAACTGGAGAAATAGCTTGAAGAGGAGATAAATTCATGAATTTGACTTATTTTTACAAGCGCAAATGTAGCATTTATTAGCCTTTTAATGAAGTAAGGTTGCTGAAAAGCAAAACTTTGGATAACAAAAAAGGCCTTGGAGATTCCAAAGCCTTTTTTATTTTGTTAAAAATGACTAGTGTTTAGTTGAGTCAACAGTAGTAGTTACAGTAGTATCTTTTACAGTTGAATCAGTTACGTTAGTATCAACTTGAGTAACAACAGTAGATGAATCAGTTACAGTAGTATCTGTAGATTCACCTGTTTTCTCAGAGTTACAAGCTGCTACTGATAAAGAGATTGCTAAAGCTAAAAAGCCAAATTTAAATGCGTTTTTCATTCTAATTCTATTTTAAATAATTAATTAATTTTACAGATTAATACAGGAAAGTTTAAAAGGTAACCCACCTAATTGAAAAAAAAATAAAAAATATTTTAATGTGGGTTACTGGGTTACTCTTTATAGTATTGCCGTATTAAGGAAGAAATAAAAAAAGTAATTTTTTTTGTTATCATTGGGTTACCATTCACGTTTAAATGTATTAATTGGTGAGTAATAAGTTAAGCAGTTCAGTTCCAACAGATAGAGAGGTAGTTTTAGGGGTCTTAAATAACTCAGAAGAAGCGCTAAATAAATTGTATACGGGGTATTTTCCGATGATTTTACAGTTTATATTAAATAATAACGGTGATGAAGATGATGCAAAAGATGTGTATCAGGAAGGCATAATTGTTTTATATAATAAAATTAAAAGCGGAGATTTCGAGTTAAGCAGTAAACTAAAGACCTATATATACTCAGTCTGCAGACGTATTTGGTTAAAGAAGTTAGCACAGCAAAGCAAGAAAACCAATAACATCTCTGACTTTGAGGATGTGATAGCGATAGAAGAGGATGTTGAACAGCATGAAGAGAAGGATAGGCAATTTGATAAGATGCAAGAAGCACTCCTCCATTTAGGTGAACCCTGCAAGACCATTATTCAGGATTTTTATATTAACAACCTTTCCATGCAGGAAATTTGTGAAAAGTTTGGGTATACCAATACCGATAACGCAAAAACACAAAAATATAAGTGCTTACAAAGGTTAAAGAAATTATTTTTTCAATCGTGATATGAGGAACGAAATAGAGTTAGAGGGCAYAATTGAAGATTACCTTAACGGTAAACTTACTGAGGCAGAAGCTACCGCTTTTGAGCAACTACGCTTAAATGATCCRACTGTTGATCATAAGGTTGTTGCGCACAAGGTTTTTCTGGATTCGTTAAAGGATTATGCCTCAAATCTTGATTTGAAAAACAAGATGGATCATGCACATGATCAGATCGATGTTGATGCTTTAAGCAGAAAGCTTGGACCTCATCCTTCGTTTATTGTTAATATGTGGCGTAAAAATAAATCAGCAATTGCTGTGGCCGCCTCTTTTATATTATTAACAATTGTTACCATTTATTCTATACAACAAACTACAGAGCAAACCGGTAGCTATAAACAAATGAGTGCTGAGCTTAGTAAGCTTAAAAGTTCTACCAATAACCTGATCAGAGATGTAAAATCAAGCCAGAATTCAAAGGTGCCTGTTAAGCCCGTGAAATTTGGCGGTACCGGTTTTGCAATTTCTTCTAACGGATATATCTTAACTAGCTATCACGTAGTCGAAAAATCTGATACGGTGTACGTTCAGAACAACAAAGGTGATCTTTATAAAGTTGATATTACCTATAAAG